>DMKG01000308.1:7168-11150 GCA_003454415.1 Alphaproteobacteria bacterium | reverse complement strand
ACTGTCGTTGCCGTCAAAGTGCCCGCGATTCTGGCCGTTCACAGGGCGGTGGAGTGGGACAATTTCGGTCTGTTCACAGTCGATTCCAATCTGATCTACTCTATCGTCGACGTATTGCTGGGCGGAAGGCGCGGGACCGCCGCCATGCGCATTGAAGGACGGCCCTACACGACCATAGAGCGTTCGCTGGTCGAGCGGATGATAGAAGTGGTGCTGGAGGATATGTCGGCCGCCTTCGAGCCATTGTCTCCTGTCACATTCAGACTGGACCGAATGGAGACCAATCCGCGCTTTGCCGCTATTGCGCGTCCGGCGAATGCCGCAATCCTGGTGCGGCTGCGCATCGATATGGAGGACCGGGGGGGGCGAATTGAGCTTGTGCTTCCCTATGCGACCCTGGAGCCCATACGCGAGCTTCTGCTGCAAATGTTCATGGGTGAGAAGTTTGGCCGTGATTCCATCTGGGAAAACCATCTGGCTACCGAACTCTGGCACACCGAAATTCCCATTGAGGCGGTCCTTGATGAACAGGCGATGTCATTGCACGAAGTGATGAATTTCAAGGTTGGGCAGACTTTGCTGCTGAATAGTGGACCTGATTCCAGCATCAACATGCGTTGCGGAACGGTGAATTTACTCAATGGCCATATCGGCCGTATGGGAAGCAAACTGGCCGTGCGGATCAGCAATGAAATCAAGAAAAATACAAACGCAAACTTCTAGGAGTACAGCATGTTTTCGCAGTTGATCCTGGAGATACTGGTCGCCATTCTCCTTGGGCTGACCATTGGCTATTGCATCATACTGAACCGCAGACTGGCGATTATGCGTGACAGCCAGGGCGAGATGCAGAAAATTGTGCGTCTTTTGAATGAAGCCGTGAACAGGGCCGCTCTTAGCGTCGAGGACATGCGCCGTCACGCGCAATCCGTTTCGGAAGAGCTGAATGGAAAAATAAAATCAGGCCGCGCCATCGTGGATGAGCTGGGTCTTATGGTGCAAAGCGGTAACAATATTGCCGACAGGCTCGCATCGGGTTCATCCGAACGCCCTATAACCGGGAAAAAACAGGCGCAGCGCAGAACCCCGCAGGATTCCCTGCGCCGCACACTCGCGGTATCCGGCATTGAGGCGGCTGATCCCAGGTCTTCTGAGCATGGTGTGCAGGCAAAGCGTGAATTGCGCCAGGCGCTGGAGACGATGCGCTGATGAAAAAAGGCGTCAGGATCATTATTGGCCAGATACGCCTGCTGCCGGTTCTGCTGCTGTGCGCTGCGCTGCTGTTCGGGGTGAAACTGGGCGGCATCTGGGATGGTGTGGGGGGAATTACAGCCGGGATCCAGCAGGCAAAGGCGGAAGCGCCGGCCACTGACGAGGCGCAGGCAAAAGCTCCCGTACAGTCCACGCCCGATGCAGCCGCCGCCGGTGCGGGGGCTATGAACGATATTTCCTCGATGAATGAATCCGAAGTCGCCCTGTTGCAGAAATTGTCCGAGCGGCGCCAGCAGCTTGACGCACAGGCAAAAAAACTGGAGACGCGTGAATCCCTGCTGGGCGCTGCGGAAAAACGCCTCGATGAGCGTATCAACCGCCTCAAGGAAATCGAAGCAAGCATCGACGCCCTGATAGAACGATTCGACAAGCAGGAGGAGGGGCGTATCGCAAAGCTGGTGCAGGTTTATGAAAGCATGAAGCCTAAAAGCGCCGCCGCCATTTTTGATCAACTGGATATAGATATATTACTGGCGGTCGCCAAACGCATGGATGAAGCAAAAATGGCGGAGGTCCTTAGCAAAATGACCCCGGAGGCCGCAAAACGTCTGACTGTCGAGATGGCCAATCAGAAAAAACTGCCTGACACGGCCAGCTAGATTCAGGCGTAGAGGTAAGGGATAGAATATGCACCCCATTTTAGCGATAGCGGCTGCATCCGATGACTACGACCTGCCGCAGCCTGCGCCCGCAAGGATAAGCCAGGCCTGGATTGTGACTTTCGGAGACCTGATCGCGTTGATGCTGACATTTTTTGTCATGCTCTACACCATCTCTTCGCGGGAGCCATCAAAAGTCGATGCGGCGGTCAGCAGCGTAAATGAAAAATTCGCCATATCCAGAATCTTTTCAGGTAACGGATTGATGGCGGCGAAAAGCGGCATTGTCCTTACCGAGCAGGAATATCTTGACGATGTGATCACCACGATCAGAGGTCGGAGCGCTTTTGGAGAGATCAAAACAGTTCTGTCTGGTGACGGAACATTGACGGCAAGGATTGAGCGTGACGGGCTCTTCGTTCCAAGAACGGGCGTGTTAACGGCGGAAGGCCGTGAATTTGCACAGGAAATCTCTCGCATATTATTGAAACAGAACAGCGGCCTCGCCCTTCGCAGTATGGATATAAGGCTTACCGCCCCTGTGGAAGAGATTGATTCAGCAACGCTGGCTCCGGTGACTGAAGCGCCAGCAGTCATCCGGCAGGCTGGAAGTTTTATCAGGGAACTGACGGATGCGGGGGTTTCAGGAAAGGTTATTTCCGCGTCCGTCATCCCTGGGGAAAAGCCGGAGCTGCTGCTTCTGTTTTATTCAGCCACTGCGCCTGGCGCGGATGCGGCGGACTAGGGCGGTTCTCATGCATCAGATCATAAATACAGAATTGGATGCCGCGCATGACGATCAAGCGCCGCACTATAATTCTTTCCGTCTCCCGGCTAACGGGCTATGGCTGACGACATTCAGCGATCTCATGTCTGTGATGCTCGCTTTTTTCGTCATGCTGTTCGCCATGTCCGCCATACAGACGGAAGCCTGGAAGGCGATGGTCTTTGGCCTTAGCGATGAACTTTCTCCAGGACAGGAAATTACGATCCTGAAAAAGGAAAAACAGTCGCGTCCGGAGCGGCTTCTGGAGCCGAAAGGCATAGATCTGCATTATCTGGAAGCGGTTCTTACTGAGAAATTCCGCAATCACCCGGTGTTATCCGGCGCCCGCATCAAACAGGATGACCGCCAGGTTGTGATCGCTTTGCCGGCGGATCTGATATTTCAGGCAAAAGAGGGGCGTTTTGCCCCGGGCGCCCAGCAGACATTCGAGGCGATCGGGCAGGCGCTTTCTTCCATAAAGAACCGCATTGAAATACATGTTTATGTTGCGGACAGCCCGCGAAACGCTCTTCTCACGGACCAGCCGTTTGCTTCTGCATGGGAAGTTGCGATTGGCCGGTCCCTGATGATCAGGGAGTTGATGCTTCAGGACGGGATTGGACTTTCCGTCATTCCGGTCGCGCATGTCAGTTCTAATGATTCAAACGGCTCTGAAGGGGATTTAATAGAACTTGTAATTCGCGAACTGGAGCGCATGTGATGTTTCGCGCGCTTCATATCCTGGTTTTATGGACGTTCGGGGTTTTTGCGTTTTCCGGCGCCGCCCTGGCCCAACAGGAAATTAAAACCCGGGCGGGGTTACATCCTGATCATGCGCGGATCGTGTTCGAATGGCCCAGGAAGACAGAATTCAGCGCATCCATTACGGGGAAGGAGTTACGCGTCGTTTTCGGTGAACCGTTCACGTCGGATTATTCGGATGTCACCCGCCGTCTGCGCGGGTATGTAGGGCCGCCAAAAGCCGCAGCAGGGGGTAAAGAGATCCGTTTTTCCTTGCGCCGTGAAGTCGGTATGCAGACCCGCCAATTCGGCAACCGGTTTGTAGTCGATCTGATGAATTCCATGCCTGCTTCTCCGGAAAAGTCTGTCGCTCAACCCCTGCCAAGGCCAAAAACCGGAAATCAGGAATCCGCTCCGCAGCAGAATATGAAGAACGGCCCGCAGGTGGCGGAGGTGACTTCCGAACGAGATCCCGCTGAAGTGCAGGCCGACCGGGAAAAGGCGGCGGCGCTTAAAGAGGAAAGGAAAAGAAAGGCGGCGGCGGCGGCGGCCGCCAAGGCATTGGCGGCGGCCAGATTCATAGAGGATGAAAAGCAGTCTGCTG
>DMKG01000308.1:5926-6996 GCA_003454415.1 Alphaproteobacteria bacterium | reverse complement strand
GAGGATGAAAAGCAGTCTGCTGTGATCAAGGAAGGGCAGATCTCCTTTGAATTGCGCGTCAAGGAAATCGCGGGCGGTTTGAGACTGAGATTTCCTTTTCCCGAGGACGCGTCGGCGGCGGTGTTTCTGCGCGGAGATCACCTTTGGGTTGTGTTCGACAAGCCAGCGCATATTGATCTATCCATTATTTCTCTGCTGAAACGGGATGTGATTCAGAAGGCTGAACAGCTGGATGATCAGGACGCATCCGTGCTGACCTTCCAAGTTACGCCGGGATATGTGCCCTACGCCGTGCGCCGTCATTCGGTATGGCAGGTTGATTTGCTGAAGGAGGTCATTGCGCCATACGGCATATTGCCCGTCATCCGGGAACCTGAAGCAGGAGCCGGCGGGCTTGTGCGGGTCAAGGCTGGAAATCCTGCCCAGCCTGTGAAAGCGTTTGATCCCGTTGTCGGTGATTCACTGGTAATTACCCCGGTTCTTGAATCCGCCCACGCTGTCGTCCAGCAGCGGAAATATGTGGACTTCGACCTTCTGGCTACGGCACAGGGCGTCGCCATTTCTCCAAATACTGAGCGCCTTCAGGTTAAATCCCAGCCTGGCTCGGTGGTGATATCATCCCTTTCAGGCCTGCTGATCTCGGATGACGTGGCGAGAAATCTTGGCGGCGGCCGAACCGGGGGCGTCATGCCTCAGGCGCCTGCATATATGGACTTTGAACGCTGGGCGCGCGGTTCGAGTGCAACCTACAAGGAGACGCAGCGTCAGCTTCTGGCGAATGTCGCGGGCAGCAAGCTTGCGGAACGCAGAGCCAGTCAGATGGCGCTGGCGCAGTTTTATCTCGCGCATGGGCTTGCCGCTGAATCCCGCAGCACCCTGAATATCATGGCGGCGGAAGACGCCAATGCGGTAAAAGATCCGTATTATCTGGGAATTTCCGGCGTCACTGATTATTTTCTCGCGCGTTACGACGACGCAGAGAAAGAGCTGACCGATAACTCCCTTAACAGTGATTCCCACGCCAAACTATGGCTGGGGGCCATCATGGCGCGACAGGGGTTATGGAAAGA
>DMKG01000308.1:0-5697 GCA_003454415.1 Alphaproteobacteria bacterium | reverse complement strand
GCTCTTCCGATCTATGGCGCGCCAGGGTTTATGGAAAGACGCACTGCGCGCATTTGACAGCGGCTTTGCGGTCATAGGAAAATATCCTGACAGGATCCGCGCCGAAATGCGTGTCCTGGCAGGCGCGGCGGCGCTTCAGGTGGCGGAAACGGAACGCGCCGAGCGCGAGTTGAATAATGTGCCAGTGAAGAACCTTCCGCCCTCTCTGGTTAGCGAAGCAAAGCTTCTCCAGGCGCGTCTGTATGAGGCGCGCGGAAAAACCGATGAAGCCCTCAGGGGTTATGATGAAGTCATCGCCCGGCGCCTTCTTCCAACGTCGGTTCCTGCACGCTTAGCCAGACTGCTGCTGCTGAACAGATTGGGGAGTCTGGATAACGCCAAAACCATCGAACAGCTTGAAGCTCTGCGTTACGCCTGGCGGGGTGATGATACCGAGCTGAAAGTGCTTGAAGCGCTGGGGGAACGCTATATCGCCAATAATGAGTATCGTGAGGGCCTCAGCGTCATGCGCGCAGCGGTGACCTATTATCCGAATACGGACCGCTCCCGCCGCATTGCAGATCAGATGCATGAGGTGTTCACGAATCTTTTTCTGCAGGATGGCGCTAAATCCATGCCTGCCGTGAAGGCGCTGGCGCTTTATTATGATTTTCGGGAGTTGACGCCCCTGGGAAGCGAGGGTGATGAAATGATCCGCCGTCTTGGTGAGCGTCTCGTCGCCGTGGATTTGCTGGATGAGGCGGTTGAACTCCTGGATCATCAGGTCAAATTCCGTCTGGAAGGAACGGCGAAAGCTCAGGTGGCCGCCCGGCTTGCTGTGATCGAGTTGTTGAACAAAAATCCGGACAAGGCCCTGGATACGATCCGGCGCACCCAACAGACCAGATTGCCCGAGGATCTGACGTTTCGTCGGCTGATACTGGAGGCTCGGGCGCTAATGGAGTTATCAGAATTCGAACAGGCGCTCGAACTCATCGCCGGTTACGATCAAGGTGAGGCGAATCTCTTGCGGGCGGACATATACTGGGCGTCACAGGACTGGCCGATGGCTGCGATCAGCCTGCTCAAGGTTCTGGAAAGCACCCCGTCGGATAAGCCGCTGGGGGCTGCCGGTCAGAGCCGTGTCATGCGCGCAGCCATCGCCTATGCGCTGGCGGGTCAGCAGGCGGAGCTGGACAAGCTGCAGAACCGTTACGGGAACGCGATGGCCGCCAGCGCCTATGCCGGCAGTTTTGATGTAATTACGCGCTCTGCATCGGGAAATGGGGTGGGGTTCCGCCAGCTCGCCAGTACGATCGCAGGAATTGACACCCTGCGCGATTTCATGGCGTCCTACCGCCGTGATCTATAACAGGCCGATAGCGTAAAGACCAAGATGCAGGGACAGCGCGGCATAGGTTCCCGCAATCACGTCGTCCAGCATGATGCCCCAGCCGCCGGATAATACGCGGTCCGCAAGATTCGCCGGCCAGGGTTTAAAAATATCCAACACCCGGAACAGGAAAAAAGCCCAGAAATAGACGAATGGGTCAACAGGCGCGAAGCTGAGCGCAATCCATTGGCCGGCAACCTCGTCGATTACGACATGCTGGCAGTCTTTCTGTCCGGCGCAGCGCGAGTAATGCGCGGCCGCCCAGCATCCCGCAATGAAAACGCAGAAAGCCGCCATGAGTAGCCCCCAGGGGCCTGCCGTGAGGGTAATTCCCCAGGCGAAGGGCAGGGCGGCCAGCGATCCCCAGCTCCCGGGGGCGCCAGGCAAAAGTCCTGCGCCGCACCATGTGGCGGTCAGCGTTACGGGGTGAAGGAAGCCCAGCTCCTCCGGTGGTTTCGCAGGTTTCACGCCGGCACGCTTACGACCGCAAGCGCCTGTGCCGCAATGCCTTCGCCGCGTCCGGTAAAACCCAGAGTTTCGGTCGTGGTGGCCTTGACGCTGGCGCGGCCGGAAGATAGTTCCAGAATTTCCTCGATGCGCTGCTGCATCGCCAGGCGATGCGGCCCAATACGGGGCGCCTCACAGATGATCGTGACATCCAGATTTATAATTTCGCCCCCCATTTTCCGCACAATATCGCCTGCATGACGTAAAAAAACATCGGAGGGAGCGCCTTTCCATCTGGGGTCGGAGGGAGGGAAATGCTGACCGATATCCCCGCGCGCGACCGCTCCCAGAAGGGCGTCCGTAAGGGCGTGCAGCGCTACATCCGCATCGGAATGCCCGCTCAGCTTTCTGTCATGGGGGATTTCGACCCCGCATAGAATGACGCTTCCACCTGGCGCGAAACGATGCACGTCATAACCGATGCCTGACCGGGTCTGCCGCACGGATCTTTGCAGCAAGCGTTCCGCGCGCCGGAAATCATCTGCATGGGTGATCTTGAAGTTTTCTTCGGTTGAGCTTACCAGCTGGACGCGCAATCCGGCCTGTTCCGCTACAGCGGCGTCATCCGTCAAATTCATGCCTGCGGTCTGGCGATGGGCTTTGAGAATGGGCTGAAAATGAAAGCCCTGGGGCGTCAGCGCCCGCCACAGCCCATCACGCGGGACGTTGCGCAATATCCTGCCGTTTTCGGCGTATTTAAGGCTATCGGTTTCAGGTATGGCGGCGATGGCGCCATCACACGCTTGCAGGGCGTCGATTATCCTATCCATTATGCCGGCGTCGACAAAAGGCCGGGCGGCGTCATGAATCAGCACGAGCTCGGGTGCGTCCGGCGCCAGCGCCTCCAACCCGGCAAGCACGGAAGCCTGACGGCTGTCTTTACCCGTAATCGGCTTTCCCAAGGATAGACCGGAAATGGCTGCTTCATAACGCTCCTGATCCTCAGGGTGTATCACCACTCTGACAGAAGCGATCTTCGGATGGTTCAGGAATGGCCGCAACGTCCAGCGCAGAATGGTCTTGCCTTCTAACTCTTTATATTGCTTTGGTAAAATATCACCGGTACGTGTTCCCCTTCCGGCCGCCATGATCAGCGCGGCAATCTGCATGACGCTTCTAAGCTCCTTATCCTCTAGAAAAAACAGAATAATATGTAATTTGCCGTGCAGCGATTACTTGCAGCCTTGTCTAAACAATGATAATTTTGCCTATGAATTAATCATTTTAATAGAATGCCTAAAAAATGACCATTCGTCTTGGACCTTTATATATCCAGCATCCGGTATTTCTGGCGCCGATGTCCGGTATAACAGATTTGCCCATGCGAAGCATCGTCCGGGAGATGGGGGCCGGTCTTGTATATTCTGAAATGCTGGCAAGCCGGGAGTTGATGTCGCGCCCGCCGGCGCAGCAGAGGAAAATCTACAGCTCTGCCGGCGAACAGCCGCTGGCCATCCAGCTTGCCGGCTGTGAAGCCCAGAGCATGGGGGAGGCAGCCAGGCTCTGCGCCGCTCTTGGCGCAGAAGTCATCGACATCAATATGGGCTGTCCCGCAAAGAAAGTGGTTAATGGTTATTCAGGCTCGGCGCTCATGCGGGATCTGGATAACGCCGCCAGACTGATAGAGGCTGTCGTGCGGGCGGTATCCCTGCCCGTAACCCTGAAGATGCGCACCGGCTGGGATTCGGATACCCGCAACGCGCCGGAACTGGCCCGCCGCGCCGAAGCCCTGGGGGTTCAACTGATAACGGTGCATGGCCGCACGCGCTGCCAGTTTTACAAAGGGCGGGCGGACTGGAAATTTATCGCCGAGGTCAAACAGGCGGTGCGGATTCCGGTCGTCATCAATGGCGATATTCTTTGTGAAGAAGACGCCGCGGAGGCGTTGGCGCTATCGGGCGCGGACGCCGTGATGGTCGGTCGCGGGGCTTGCGGGCGTCCCTGGTTCCCCGAACAGATACGCCATTATCTCGCCACGGGAAGAAAATTGCCGCCGCCATCATTTGCCGCGCGACTTGAGATTCTGCGCAGGCATTATACCGCGTTGCTGGCGCATTACGGGGAAAGGGTTGGCGTGCCTATGGCGCGCAAGCATCTGGGCTGGTATGCAGCGCAGTTTCCAGATGGGCAGGAGTTGCGCCGTGTTCTCGTGACGCGGGAATATCCGGAGGAGGTGTTAAAGGAGCTGGACCGGTATGAAAGGGCCAGCCTTCGGGAGCTGGCGGCATGAGCCCGAAAATCCCCCTGTTCAAGAAGATGGCCCATCGTACTGAAAGCGAGCCTCCGCCAAATGCGGAAATGCTTCTTGACGCGATTCCTGATCCTGTGATCGCCGTCAATGATGCAGACAGGATCTTTTACGTGAATGTGCAGGCGCAGGAGTTCTTCAAATCCGGCAGACCCATATTGCTCAATCAGCCATTGAGCAAGCTGATGCCCTTTGGGAGCCCCGTGCTCACCCTGATCGGTCAGGTTCGCAAATCCGGCGTCTCGGTTTGGGAGTATAGCGTTGATCTCAGTACGCCGTACGCGGGCGAGCGTGAGGCGGATGTGCAGGTGGCGCCTATTGGAGACCAGGGCGGCTCGATCCTTCTGGTCCTGCGGGAAGCAAGCATCGCGCGTAAAATGGATCAGCAGCTTACACACCGCAACGCCGCGCGTTCTGTGATCGGGATGGCTGTGATGCTGGCCCACGAAATCAAGAACCCGCTCTCAGGCATTCGCGGCGCGGCGCAACTGGTCGAACAGAATGTCAATGATGCGGACAGGAGTCTCACTCAGCTGATCTGCAGCGAGACGGACCGGATCTGCGGACTTGTGGACCGGATGGAGGCTTTCAGCGATCAGCGGCCGCTGCAGCGTAATCCCGTGAACATTCATCAGGTCCTCGGGCATGTACGCCAGATCGCGGAGGCGGGCTTCGCCAGGCGTATACGTTTTATCGAAGAATATGACCCATCCCTTCCCGAAGTAATGGGAGACCGCGACCAGCTGATTCAGGTATTCCTCAATCTGGTGAAGAACGCTGCGGAGGCGCTGGAGAATGTAAATGGCGCGGAAATTGTGCTTTCCACGGCTTTCCGTCATGGAATGAAACTGGCGGCGCCCGGGAGCAAGGACAGAATGGCTCTGCCCCTGGAAGTGTGCGTGCGTGACAATGGTCCCGGCATCCCTGAAGATATTCGCGCAAATCTTTTCGATCCGTTTGTCAGCACAAAACCCAATGGGACAGGGCTCGGCCTTTCTCTTGTGGCGAAAATCATTGGCGATCACGGCGGCGTCATCGAGTGCGACGCCCACCCCCGGCGCACGACATTCCGGACATTACTGCCCATTCACAGGCAGAAAAACACTGGACAGAAATCATGGCGGTAAGCTTGACGACACCCGAAACGATCATCATCGCGGACGATGACAATGCGATCCGGACCGTTCTCAACCAGGCGCTGGCGAGGCTTGGATACAATGTTCGCTCCACTGGAAATCTGTCCAATCTATGGCGCTGGATTTCGGAAGGCGCAGGCGATCTGCTGATCACGGACGTGGTGATGCCTGACGGTAATGTGTTTGATATTCTTCCGCGCATCAAAAAGCAGCGTCCCGGCCTGCCGGTTATCGTGATGAGTGCGCAGAACACCCTGATGACGGCGTTAAAGGCCACAGAAAAAGGGGCTTATGAATATCTTCCGAAACCTTTTGATCTGAATGAACTGACCAAGACGGTGCGCCGCGCTTTGGCCGCGCAGAAAAATTCGCCTGCAGAAGGCGGTGGACGCAACACCCCTGCCGATGAGGAACTGCCGCTTATTGGCCGGTCC
>DMKG01000290.1:16726-16897 GCA_003454415.1 Alphaproteobacteria bacterium | reverse complement strand
GACAATTCCCTGATCATGGGCACCCACCGGCTTTCCGGTCAGGTGGTGCTGATCGTGCAGAAAAGCGAAACCCATTGGGAAATCGCCCTGCCGCCGAAAATCGCGGTCCTTGCGCCGTGTGATTCGGCGTCGAGCCTTCCGGCCGCAAAACGGCTTGCGGAAACCGCCTTC
>DMKG01000290.1:15786-16625 GCA_003454415.1 Alphaproteobacteria bacterium | reverse complement strand
GGAAAGATTTCCTGATCAGCGGCGCCTCTGCGGCCGCGCTGCGCCTCAGCCAGAGGCCTTGCGCATCACCACGAGGCGGATCGGACTATATCCGCCCATCGGAGGCAGATGCACCGCCAGCCGGTGGATGGGATGATCATAATCCGGCTCCACCCCCTCCTGACGGCACAGGGCGGAATAGATCACCCTTGTGGCGTAATAATAGGCGCTGGAAAACTCCCTGAACTCCACGCTGGCGAAATGCCGCGCGGCTTCGATGCGGAATTCCGGCTCATGGAAAAAATGATTGTGCCAGCGTATGGGAATGGCGGAAAGGCCCAGCGCGGCGCGGGCCGCATTCATGGCGTCCTGGCCTTCATGAAAATTCTCGATCGCCAGATAAATCCCGCCGGGCTTCAGGCATTCCGCGATGCGGCCGATGGCGGCATATTGCGCGTCGCTGTTTTCCAGATTGATCAGGCAGCGGTCCGTCATCGCCACATCCAGGGCGGCTCTGCCCACACTGGCCAGAGGGTGCGTCACATCCCCCACAAAAAAGCGCGCGCGGCCTGCGCCCACATCCGGCAGGACCGCCAGCCGCGCCTGGGCCGCCTCGATCATCTGCGGCGCATAATCAAACCCCAGCAGGTGAAAGTCCGGAAATTGCCGCGCCAGCTCCAGCACCGTATTGCCGTCCCCGCATCCCATATCGGCAATGCGCGCGCCGGCAGGCAGGTTCAGTTCCTCCAGCACGCGGATCAGTGTGGCGGTTTCCAGCCTTCTCAACCAGATATCCTGGGTGGTGGCGCTGAGGGCGCCGGACGCTTCACCCGCCCGGTTATCCCAATATGTTCTGATGC
>DMKG01000290.1:15335-15507 GCA_003454415.1 Alphaproteobacteria bacterium | reverse complement strand
CAGCGCATTTCAGGGGAGGAGGGGGCAGGATGGCGGCGGAGCCGGCGATCTCTATCGGCGTTCCGGTATATAACGGCGCGGCGCATCTGGCGCAGGCGCTGCAGTCCTTGCTGTCGCAGAGCTTTGGCGATTTCGAAATCATCATTTCCGATAACTGCTCATCGGATTCCAC
>DMKG01000290.1:14689-15095 GCA_003454415.1 Alphaproteobacteria bacterium | reverse complement strand
CCCCGAATCGTTGCCGAATTCGCGGCCCGCGATTCACGCATCCGCCCGGTGAGGCAGACCGGGAATATTGGCGGCCTGCCCAATTTCCGCTTCGTGCTGAATGCGGCGCGGGCGCCGCTTTTCATGTGGGCGGCCTATGATGACTGGCATGGGGAAAATTATCTGGAAGCCCTTTCAGGAGCGCTTTCGGCGGACCCGGAAAAGGAAATGGCGGTTCCGCGCATCATGCGCACACGCCTGGACGGAACCCTTGCCGAAATCACCGCCATCACCGGTCTGGAGGCCCTGCCGCGATGGCGGCGGGTGATCCGCATGCTGGCCTGCAGCCGTGGCGGAATGTTTTATGGTCTGTACCGCACCCCGGCGATCCGGGCGGCCTATCAGCGCGCGGAGCGGGACTTTCCCT
>DMKG01000290.1:10970-14448 GCA_003454415.1 Alphaproteobacteria bacterium | reverse complement strand
CGGGACTTTCCCTATGTCTGGGCGGCGGATCATCTGACGATGCTGCCGTTTTTCGTGAATGACCGGGCCGTTTTCGTGAACGGGACCGATTTCTACAACCGCGAGACCGGCCTTTCCGAAGGGCGTTACCGCCCGCAGACAGCGGCGGCGTCATGGGCCTTCGCCCTGGCCTTTCTGCGTTTTGCGGCGCGCGAAACCCTGTCGAGCCGTCTGCGCCTGTGGGAAAAACTCGTTTGCCTGGCCTATCTTCCCCTTTATAGCAATGGCAAGGCGGTGAAATGGCGGCGTTTGCTGCTGCGGGGACTGTCTGGCGCGATGAATAACAGAAAGTCGGGCTGAATGTCTTTTTACGGGAAATTCCGCAAGGCTATAGGCTATCCGCGCCGCCGGGACACTCTGCCGGATTTCGTCACCGTCGGCCGCCACACCTATGGCGTCACACGTAATGTCTTCATGCGGCCCAGCGCCCTTGCCCCCTGCAGTATCGGCGCGTTCTGCGCCATAGGCCCTGAGGTTCTGATCATCGGACAGGCGGACCATCCCGTTGACCGCCCTTCCGGCTATCCCTTTCATTCCTCCTACTTCATGCCCCGGGAAACGCCCGCCCAGCCCCTGACCCGGGGGCCTGTTCGAATCGGCAATGATGTGTGGATCGGCGCCCGGGCGATCATCCTGTCCGGCGTCACCATCGGGGATGGGGCGGTGATCGGCGCGGGTTCAGTCGTGGCCAGGGATGCGCCGCCCTATGCGATCATGGCGGGGAACCCGGCGCAGGTGGCGCGCATGCGTTTTGCGCCTGACGTCATTGCGCGCCTGCTCATCCTCCGCTGGTGGGACTGGCCGGATGAAAAGATCATGCGCTATTCGTCCCTGCTGTATGGGGATATGGACGCCTTCCTGCAAGCCGTGGATGCGGACGCAGATGACTGAACGTCCCACGCCGAAACGGCTGCTCTTTCTGATCAATGACGCCTGGTTCTTCGTCACCCATATCCTGCCGCTGGCGCGGGCGGCGGTGGCGGCGGGTTACGACACCCATGCCGCGCTGCCGTTTCAGGCGGCGGCGCTGGATACCGCCGACGCGCTGGAGGCGATTCGCGCCACCGGCGCGCAGTTGCACGATCTGCCGCTGCAGCGCGCCGGCTATGGGCCTGCGGGCGAATTGCGCGCCCTGTGGGATATTTTCACCCTGTGCCGGAGACTGAGACCCGGCATCCTGCATTGCATCAGTATCAAGCCGGTGATCTATGGCGGGCTTGTGGCGCGATGCCTGGGTCTCGGCCGGGCGGTTTTTTTCATTACCGGCCTTGGGCATGTGTTTATCGCCGAAGGCGGGAAGGCGCGCCTGATGCGCTTTCTGGTGAAGCGGGCCTACCGGATGACGCTGTCTTACGCCCGGGGGGTGACGGTTTTCGAAAACGAAGTGGACCGCAGCCTGTTCGTGGAGGCGAAGCTGCTGCCGCGCGAACAAAGCGTTCTGATTCCGGGCGTCGGCGTGGATGCGGAAAAATTTCACCCCGCCCTCGTGGCGCCGCCCGGGCCGCCCCTGGTCATGCTGCCCGCGCGGCTGCAGAACGAAAAGGGCGTGCGGGAATTCGTCGAAGCCGCGCGGATATTGCGCAGCAGATCCATCGGGGTGCGCATGGTGCTGGTGGGCTATGCGGATTTTGCGCGCCCGGGCGGAATCCGCGAGGCGGAATTGCGCGCCTGGGTGGCGGAAGGCGTAGTGGAATGGTGGGGCCATTCCAGCACCATGCCGGCCACCCTGCGGGAGGCGCATATCGTCTGTCTGCCAAGTTACCGGGAAGGCTTTTCCAAAACCCTGCTGGAAGCCGCCGCCACCGGCCTGCCTATTGTCACCAGCGATGCGCCTGGCTGCCGGGACGCGGTGCTGGCGGGGGAGAGCGCGCTGCTGGTTCCGCCACGCGACGCCACAGCCCTGGCGGAGGCGCTGGAGCGCCTGATCGCGGATCCGGAGCTGCGCGCCCGCATGGGGGCGCGGGGCCGTGAGCATGTGGTGCGGGAATTCACCCTTGCGCGTTTCATCACCGCCAATCTTGCGCTTTACGCGGCATGAATATGTTCTGGACGATGGGGTTCATCCTTTTGGCGGGTGGGGGAATTTCCTTTGCGCTCGCACGGATTGCGATCCGCCTGCAGCAGCCGCCGGGGCTGGCGGCGCTGGCCGGTGTCCTGATCTGCTGGCAGGGGGTCGCCCTTATGGCCGGGCGCGCGCCGCTGGCTTCCGCCATACTGTTGCTGATGGTGGCCGCTGGCCTGTATGCGCTGGTGCAATGGCTGAGCGAGGCGTCACAGCTGAAGGCGCGAACGGCGCTTGCCGGTTATATCTTTTCAGGCCTTTTCCTGGGGCTGCCGCTCGTTTTTCCCGTTTTAACCCTGGAGCAGTTCACGGCATTTTCCGTAGCGTGGTTTGCGGCCGCCGCCGCCACATGGATCGCCTCGCTAAAGGCGCGCATCCCCGTCATTCTGTTATCCCCGGGGCTTGTGCCGCTGACCATGCTGATGATTTGGCTTCTGGTCCGCGGCGCGGTCTCCCTGATTGCCGCGCCGGGTTGAGCATGCTATGACGCGCCCATGATTTTACGTCTTCTGACCGCCTTTACGGCATGCGGCCCCGCATGAGTCTTCATCCCATCAAACGCGCCCTGATTTCCGTATCGGACAAGACGGGGCTCATCGAATTCGCCACGGCCCTGGCGGGCTACGGGATCGACATCCTGTCCACCGGGGGCACCGCCCGCGCCCTGCGTGACGCCGGGCTGAAGGTGCGTGAAGTGGCGGACCATACCGGCTTTCCCGAAATGCTGGAGGGCCGGGTGAAAACCCTGCACCCCAAAATCCATGGCGGCCTGCTGGGACTGCGGGATAATCCGCACCACACAAAGGCGATGCAGGCGCATGACATCGCCCCCATCGATCTGCTGGTGGTGAATCTCTATCCTTTCGAGGCGACCGCCGCCTCTGACGCAGGCTTTACGGAGTGCATCGAGAATATCGACATCGGCGGCCCGGCGATGATTCGCTCCGCCGCCAAAAACCACGCCTTTGTCACCGTCGCGGTGGAGTCCCAGGATTACGGCGCCGTCCTTGCGGAAATGCAGGCGAATGGCGGGGGGGTCAGTCCCGGCCTGCGTAAAAGACTGGCGGCGAAGGCTTTTGCCCATACCGCAGGCTATGACGCCGCCATCGCCAACTGGTTCGCCGCCAAAGAGGGGGTGGTTTTCCCCGAACGCCTGCTGATCGCAGCCCATCTGCGTCAGGTTCTGCGCTATGGCGAAAACCCGCATCAGGACGCCGCCTTTTACGTCAGCGGCGCGCCGCGCAACGGCATCGCCACCGCCACCCAGATCCAGGGCAAGGAGCTTTCCTACAACAACATCAACGACACCGACGCCGCCTTCGAATGCGTGGCCGAGTTCGACCCCGCCGACGGCCCGGCCTGCGTCATCGTCAAGCA
>DMKG01000290.1:9533-10796 GCA_003454415.1 Alphaproteobacteria bacterium | reverse complement strand
AAGCACGCCAATCCCTGCGGCGTGGCGCTGGGCGCGGATCTGCGCGAGGCCTATCTGCGCGCGCTCGCCTGTGACCCGGTCAGCGCCTTTGGCGGCATCATCGCCTGTAACCGCGCGCTGGATGCGGACGCTGCGCAGGAGATGGTGAAAATCTTCACCGAAGTCATCGTCGCGCCGGATGCGGATATGGCGGCGCGCAGGATTATCGCGGAAAAGAAGAATCTGCGTCTGCTGCTGACGGGCGGCATGCCCGATCCCCGCGCCCCTGGCCAGGTCATCCGATCCGTGTCAGGCGGTTATCTCGCGCAAACCCGCGACTCCGGCAGCGTGAATGCGCAGGAATTGCGGGTGGTGACCCGCCGTGCGCCAAGCCAGGCCGAGATCGATGATCTGATGCTGGCGTTCAAGATCTGCAAGCATGTGAAATCGAACGCGATCGTCTATGTCAAGGATGGGGCTTCGGTCGGTATTGGCGCGGGACAGATGAACCGGCTGGACAGCGCACGCATCGCCGCGCGCAAAGCGGAAGACGTTGCCGCCGCCGAAGGCCTGGGCGCGCCCCGCACCCGCGGCTGTGTAGTGGCGTCGGACGCTTTCTTTCCCTTCGCTGACGGCCTGCTGGCGGCGGCCGAAGCAGGGGCCACGGCCGTCATTCAGCCGGGCGGCTCAATCCGGGATCAGGAGGTCATCGACGCGGCGGACGCGGCAGGCCTCGCCATGGTGTTTACAGGAATGCGGCATTTCCGTCACTGAAAGAGAGGGACACGCCATGCTGACCGCCACCACCCCAACCATAGAAGGCCGCAGGATCGCGCAATATTATGGCATTGTCAGCGGCGAGGCGATCTATGGCGCCAATATCTTCCGGGATCTTTTCGCCGGCATTCGCGACATTGTGGGCGGACGCGCCGGCGCTTACGAAAAAGTGATAAAGGATGGCCGGAATGCGGCGCTGGCCGACATGATCGCCGAAGCGAAAGCTATGGGCGCCAACGCCGTGATCGGCGTGGATATCGATTATGAGTCCGTGGGCGCCAAGGGCGGGATGCTGATGGTCAGCATAACCGGCACCGCCGTCCGGCTGGAATAACGTTCATTCGGCCGCCTCACGCACCCGCAGCATCAGAAAAAATCCTGCGGCCAGAAAGACCAGGATGATGGTCAGTCCCGCCCGTTGAGACCCAAGCGCAAGGGTTATCACACCGATCATCAAGGGCGCGAAGAAAGAGGTCGCCTTGCCGGACATGGCGAAAAGGCCATAAA
>DMKG01000290.1:0-9278 GCA_003454415.1 Alphaproteobacteria bacterium | reverse complement strand
CATAAAATTCGCCCGCCATTTCCCTGGGCGCCAGCCGCGCCAGAAGCGTGCGGCTGGCGGCCTGGGCTGGTCCTCCACACAGTCCGATCAGCGCGCCAACGCCAAGATAGGCCATTTCGGAAATGCTGCCGAAGGGGGCGCCGCCAGCCTGCGCGGGGGGCGTCCTGATTCCGAACAGGATGGAATCCTGCGTTATCGAAAGCGCGCCGATCAACGCCAGAATCAGACCGGCGACCGAAGCCAGCACGGTGCGCCGGGATCCGAACCGGTCATCGGCCCAGCCGCCAGCCAGACTGCCGATCACGCCGAACAGGATGAGGATGACGCCGAACAGTCCGAGGGTTCTGGTTTCCCAGCCAAACAGACCAGCGGCATAGATTCCCCCGAAACCATATATCGCCGCCAGCCCGTCGGCGTAAATCATATGCGCCAGAAGAAACCACGCGGCGTTGCGGTATTTGCGCGCATTCAGAAGGGTTTGGCGCAACTGCCCCAGCCCCTCGCGAACGGCCTTGAGAAAGGAAACGCCGTTTTTCGCGCGATCCGGCGTGAACAGAAACAGGGGCAGTGCGAAGACCAGAAACCAGGCGGCGGTCAGCGGCCCCACCCACTGCCCTGCCTCAAATCCGGCATCCGGCAGGCTGATCATCAGGATCAGGCTGAGCAGTCCGCCCATATAGCCCAGCGCCCAGCCAAAGCCGCTCAACCGCCCCAGTTCCTTCCCATGGGCCAGGTCCGGCAGCATGGCGTTGCTGAAAACGATCATGAATTCCGCCGCGGCGCCTGCCGCCACCACCGCCAGAATGAGAAAGAGGGCAAGCTGCGCCGCGCCGGGGGACGCCGCGCCCAGCAGCAGATTGCCCATCACATAAAGCAGGCCAAAAGCGGCAATCCAGGGTTTGCGCCTCCCCATGCGGTCGGAAACCGCACCCAGCACCGGACTGGCCAGCGCGACCGTCAGCCCAACAGCAGCCTGGGTATAGCCCCACAGCGCCTGCCCGCGCACCGTGTCGCCGATGACCGAGGCGGCAAAATACGGCGCGAAGATGAACGTCGTGATCAGGGTGAAATAAGGCTGATGCGCCCAGTCCAGCAGGGCCCAGGAAAGTTGGGCGCGCCGTTTCGGGAAAAGCGGTTTTCCTGTCTGTGAATCACGTGGCTTTCCGGGCATGCCGCGCAGAATAGATCAGTGGGCGGCTTCGTAACAGAGCAGTCTACTTGTTCAACAGATCGCGCAGCTGACGGTTGATGAAAGCGAGTTTCGCTACGCTGACGCCGGTCGCGCGCATTTCATTTATCAGGCTGTCGGTGCGGCGCACCGTGTCCGCATGGGCGTTATGCCAGCACCGCACCGCTTCTCTTACGGGCGCGTTCCTGTCCGCCTCGATCGCCTGCTGGGTGATCACCCGCTGCTGGCCGTAAAAATCGTCAATCATGGCGTTTACCGCCAATCGTTCCCAATGGTCATGGAACTGGGTTCTTTCCGCGTCCCTGCGAAGCCAGTCCAGAGCCAGCAGGTCGCCAATCTGGAAGAACATGGCGGCCACATCGCTGATATCGCAGCCGGTATTTCGCGCCACCATCACTATATCCAGCGCCGCCATCATTGGGAAAAGCCCCGCCATGACGCCCGCGACATCCGCTGGCGCGTTTTCAGCAGCCAGCGCCCGCACCTTTGTTTCGAGCGCGTGTTTTTCCGCTTCCGGCAGATGCAGGTGAATTTCCTTGCGCAACTGGCTGACCCCAGGCTGGAAAGCTGCGATCTGCGCCCCGATGTCCAGGGGTTTCGGGGCATTGCGCAAAAACCAGACTGTAGCGCCGCGCAGCACGCCGCGCAGTTGCAGTTGCAGTCCGGTCAGAATATCCGCGTGAACCCTGTAATCCAGCGCTTCCAGCAAGCGCCACTGCCCGCGCAGGTCCAGGGCGCCGCGAGCGACTGCAAAAGCGCGCACCACGTCGGCTGTGCTGGCGCCCGTTTCCTCAGCGATTTCATTGGTAAAGGTGACGCCCCCGCGGTTGACAACAGAATTGGCCAGCATGGCGGCGATGATTTCCCGCCGCAGGCGGTGGCTGAAAATGGCCTCAGAATATTTATTACGGAGAGGCTCCGGAAAATAGGCCAGCAGATCGTCGCGGAAAAAGTCAGCGTCCGGAACGTCGCTTTCCACCAGATCCCGGGTAATGCCAATCTTCGCATAGGCCATCAGAGTCGCAATTTCGGGTCTTGTCAGCCCTAGATTCCTGTTCGCGCGATCGGCGATTTCCTCACCTCCCGGCAGGAACTCCACCTGCCGGTTAAGCCGTTTCGCCGCTTCCTCATCGCGGATGAAGCGCTCATGGGCGTTCAGCAGTTGTTGGGCGCCGGCCGCCTCAAGACTAATCGCCTGGGTTTGCTGATAATTATCCCGCAGAACCAGTTCGGCTACTTCCTCTGTCATGGACGCAAGGAGAGTATCGCGTTGCGTGCGCGTCATCCCCCCCGCCTGGACAACCGCACCCAGGGCGATCTTTATATTCACTTCATGATCAGAGCAGTCCACGCCTGCCGAATTATCCACGGCGTCGGTATTTATGGCCCCGCCCTGCAAGGCGTATTCGATACGGCCGAGCTGGGTGCAGCCAAGATTGGCCCCTTCGCCGATCACTTTCGCCCGCACGTCGCAGGCGTTCACACGCACGGCGTCATTGGTTTTATCGCCGGCGTCAAGATTGCTTTCGCGCGAGGATTTGATGAACACGCCAATGCCGCCAAACCAGAGCAGATCCGTCTCCGTCTTTAGCAGGGCGTGAATGAGTTCGGCTGGAGTCACCGCCTGCTGGGTCAGGCCGGTCATCCGCTGCATTTCAGGACTCAGGGGAATGGACTTGCGGGCGCGGCTGAATACGCCGCCGCCTTCGCTGATCAGACTTTGCTGATAATCCCCCCAGGATGAACGGGAAAGGGCGAACAGACGCTCCCTTTCCCTGAAGCTGGTCTCAGGGTCAGGATCGGGATCGATGAAAATATCCCGGTGATCAAACGCCGCAATCAGCCTGATTTTCCGGGATTGAAGCATGCCATTGCCGAACACGTCGCCGGACATGTCGCCACAGCCGATGACGGTGAATTCGCTCGTCTGTATGTCGCGCCCACGCTCGCGGAAATGCCGTTTCACCGCCTCCCATGCGCCGCGGGCCGTGATCCCCATTTTCTTGTGGTCATAGCCTGCGGATCCACCGGAGGCGAAAGCGTCATCGAGCCAGAACCCATAAGCCCTGGCCACTTCGTTGGCGATGTCGGAAAAAGCCGCCGTGCCCTTGTCGGCGGCAACCACCAGATAGGGGTCATCGCCGTCATAGCGCAGCACACCGGGCGGGGGGGAAAGGTTTCCTTCCACCAGATTGTCCGTCAGATCGAGCAGGCCGGAGATGAATATCCGGTACGCAGCGATGGCCTCTTCCTGTATGGCTTCACGAGGTCCTCCTGCGGGCAGCCGCTTGGGCGCGAAGCCTCCCTTGGCGCCCACCGGGATGATGATGGAGTTCTTGACCTGTTGCGCCTTCACCAGGCCCAGGATTTCCGTACGGAAATCTTCGCGCCGGTCCGACCAGCGGATGCCGCCCCGCGCCACTTTGCCAAAGCGCAGATGCACGCCCTCCACGCGTGGTGAATAAACGAAAATTTCCGTCATCGGCCGCGGCAGGGGAAGCTCCTCTACCCTGCTGCTGTCCAGTTTGAAGGCGATGCAGGATCTTTCCCCCCCATCTGTCCCGGTCTGGAAGAAATTTGTCCGCATCGTGCATTCGATCAGGTTGAGATAACGGCGGAGAATGCGGTCTTCATCCAGGCTTTCGACCGCTTCCAGCGCAGTGATGATGTCTTGACGGTGTTTGGCCATAAGCGCTTCCCGGTCGCAAACCAGATCGACGTCGAAACGCGCACGGAAAAGGGCGATCAGCATCCGCACAATGGCCGTATTCGCGGCCAGCGCGCTTTCTATGTAGAAATTGCTGTAGGCGATTCCGGCCTGCCGCAGATATTTGGTGTATCCGCGCAGCACCGCCACTTCGCGCCAGGTAAGCCCGGCGCTGATCACGAGCCGGTTCAGACCGTCATTTTCCGCGCGCCCCTCCCACATGGCGGTGAACTGGCGTTCAAGATTCAGCCCGAAGGCGCCAAGATCGGCAGCCGCCCCGCTGCTGGTGCGCATTTCAAAGTCATGCAGCCATACCGGCGCGTGGCCTGTGACGGAAATTTCATAGGGATGTTCCCCCATGATACGGAACCCCATGCGCTCCAGCATGGGCAAGCAATCGCTTAACGGCACGGCGTTTCCGGAGCGGAACAGTTTGAACCGCACCATATCGTCCGGGTCCTCGATATAACGGTAAAAACTGGCATGCATGCCATCCGGGCCGGAAAGGCATTCCATGCGCTCGATATCATGCGCCGCCTGATCCGGCTGGAAATATGCGCTGTAGTCGGGCGGAAATCCCCCGCCATATTTCTGATAAAAACGCAGACCGCGATCGCTGCCCATCTGCTTGACCAGAACGTCGCGCAGATCATCGCTCCATGTGCGCGCCGCCTGATCGATCTGCTGTTCGATTTTCTCGGGATCAGCCGGCGGCACGGCGCCTGGCGAAGTTCTGATGATGAAGTGCGCCCGCGCCAGCGGCGAATCGCCGAATTCCGGGGTGACTGCCGAAATGGAGCCTGCAAAACTCTCCGCCAGTATCAGACCTATACGCCGCTGCAATTCGCCGTCAAACCGGTCACGTTTCACGAAGACGATACAGGAAACATAACGCTCGAAAGGGTCGGTGCGCAGGATAAGCCTGGTGCGCGGCCGCTCCAGAAGCCGCAGGATGGCGAGGCAGTTATGGAAAAGAAGATCGCGCGGGGTCTGGAACAGTTCATCACGGGGATAGGTGTTCAGAATGTTCTGCATCGCCTTGCCGTCATGGCTGTCGCGGGCGAAGCCCGTGCGCGCGATGGTGAGCGCAACCTTGCGCCGCAGCAGGGGGATATACTCTGGCGGCTTGCTGTAGGCGGTGGAGGTGAACAGTCCGATGAAGCGGCGTTCGCCCGTAACCGAGCCATCCGCGCCATAACGCTTGACGCCCAGATAGTCCATATGGATATCGCGGTGCACGGTGGACCGGACATCCGTTTTGGTGATGATCAGAGGCCGGGGATCTTTCAGACTTTCGAGAATTTCAGAGGAAAACGCCACCAGTTCGTTACTGCGGGAACGAAACAGTTTGACATCCGGATCGCGCAGAACGCCAAGCCCGCTGCCCGAAATGGAGGCGACATTTTCGCTGCCCCCAGTTTCCGGAAAACTGAATTCCGCATAACCCAGAAAGGTAAAGTTGTTGCCGACCATCCACTTCAGGAAGGCGATCGATTCCTCTATTTCCTCCTGCCCTATGTCTGGACCGCCTGCACGCAGATCGCTGATGGCCGCATCCATCTGCGTTAGCATGGCGCGCCAGTCGGCGACGGCCGCCCGCACATTACCCAGAACGCCGGAAATCACGCTGCGGATTTCCTCATGACGCCCGTCGCCTGTCTGCTCATCGACAGAAAAATGGATGAAGGATTCGGCTTTCGCCGCTTCATCCCCCTCCGGGGCCAGTCCTTCCCAGCAGCCCGCTTCGTTGCGTCTGACCATCAGAACCGGATGCGCCACCATATGCACGCCTATCCCCATGCGGCTGATCGCCGCGCTGACGGAATCAAGCAGGAAGGGCATGTCGTCATTGACAAGTTCAATGACGGTGTGCGGCGTCTGCCAGCCATGGGATTCGATGCGCGGGTTATAGACGCGTATCAGGGCCTCACCGCTTTTTCTGATGGCGGCCAGCTTGAAATGCGCCAGCGCCGCGCCGTAAACATTCTGCGGGGTCAGGTTCAGCAGATCTTCGGCAATGACGTTCCTGAAATACTGATCGATGAAGACTTCCATTTCCTTGCGCGTTTCCGGGGAGATTCTTTTGCCCAGAAGAGCAATCGACTCCTTCAGAAGAGCGGTCTTTTTCGCTTCAGCGTTTTCAGTCATGGCCATTACCTCGCCTTCATTTTTTCGCCGCCTCCGGTTTTCTTCGCGGAGTCCCGGACTGTTTTCCCCCCGGCGGGCGCTCCGGTCAGTTTCGCTGTAAGCTGTTAATATTAGATTTCAAGATGGTTAAGACCAGCTTTGCAACGTTTTCTCTTTTCTTAATCTTGTGAATTAGTATTAATCTTCCTTTCTTGCGGCGGAATGTAAATAGAGGGGAAGAAATATGGACATCGGGACGAATGATCTGGAAGCGTTCATGGCTGGGCTGGAGCGTCGCAATCCCGGGGAGACGGAATTTCACCAGGCCGTGAGAGAAGTGGCCGGCAGCATCATCCCCTATGTACAGGACAAGGAAAAATACGTCAAAATGCGTGTCCTGGAGCGGCTGACCGAACCGGACCGTGTGGTGATTTTCCGCGTTTGCTGGGAGGATGACAGCGGAAATATCCGGGTCAATCGTGGCTACCGGGTGCAGAACTGCAATGCTATCGGCCCCTATAAGGGCGGCATCCGCTTTCACCCCACCGTTACCCTCAGCGTGCTGAAATTTCTGGCCTTTGAACAGACCTTCAAGAACAGTCTGACCGGCCTTCCCATGGGGGGAGGCAAAGGAGGCGCTGATTTCAACCCCAAAGGCAAGTCCGACAACGAAGTGATGCGTTTTTGCCAGTCCTTCATGACGGAACTGCACCGCCATATCGGCGCGGATGTGGATGTGCCCGCTGGCGATATCGGTGTCGGCGCGCGGGAAATCGGCTATATGTTCGGCCAGTACAAGCGGCTGGAGAATGTCTTTACCGGCGTTCTCACCGGCAAGGGGCTGGAATATGGGGGAAGCCTGATCCGCACCGAAGCCACGGGCTACGGCACGGTCTACATGATGGAGGACATGCTGACCCGCAAGAAGGACGGCTTCATCGGCAAGAGATGTCTGGTGTCGGGTTCCGGCAATGTCGCGCAACATGCAGCGGAAAAGCTGATCCAGCTCGGCGCGAAGGTGCTGACCATGTCGGATTCCAGCGGATTTATCCATGACCGGGACGGTCTGACGATGGAGAAACTGCAACAGATCATGGAGATCAAGAACGTTTACCGCGGGCGTATCGAGGATGCGGCCGCAAAAATTGGCTGTGAATTCATTGCGCTCCAGCGTCCCTGGGGCGTGCCCTGCGATCTCGCCTTTCCCTGTGCGACGCAAAACGAAATCAGCACGGCCGAAGCGCGCATTTTACTGCAAAACGGTTGTATCGGCGTTTCGGAGGGCGCCAATATGCCCACCGAACAGGAAGGGATAGACGCCTTCATTGGCGCGAAGATCCTGTTCGCGCCATCCAAGGCCGCCAATGCGGGCGGGGTTTCTGTGTCCGGCCTGGAAATGAGCCAGAACAGCGCCAGGCTTTCCTGGAAGGAGGACGAGCTGCAAAAACTGCTGCGCGACGTCATGACCGGCATTCATGATCGCTGTGTGCAATATGGCGAGGAAAAAGGCGGTTATGTGAACTATCTGAAAGGCGCCAATATTGCGGGCTTTGTGAAGGTCGCTGACGCCATGCTGGCCTATGGGGTGGTGTAAGCCGTCCCGGATCAGAAAGGAAAGGGAAGAATGGCGCTTTCGGTGATTGGCGCTGGATTTGGGCGGACCGGCACGCTTTCCCTGAAGGGCGCGCTGGAGCAGCTGGGTTTCGGTCCCTGCTATCACATGATCGAAGTGATCAAAAACCCGCATTTCTCAGCCTATTGGGAGGCGATCGGCGATGGCGCGCCAGCCGGCTGGGACAGGGTTTTCCAGGGCTATCGCGCGTCGGTCGACTGGCCCGCCTGCGCCTATTACGCTGAACTGGCCGCGCATTATCCGGACGCCAGGGTCATTCTGACTAGGCGGGACCCCGGCGCCTGGTTCGACAGCGCCCATAACACCATCTTCACCAGAATGCCGCGCAGACTGAACCCCGGCGATCCGCGGGGGCGCATGGCGTATGAATTGATCTTCAAAAAGACTTTCGGGGGCAATATCGATGATCGCGCCCACGCCATCGCGGTATATGAACGCCATAACGCCGAGGTGATCCGGACCATCCCGGCCAGCCGCCTGCTGGTCTATGACCTGGCTGAGGGCTGGGGGCCGCTTTGCGCATTTCTGGGCGTTCCCGTGCCGCAAACCCCCATGCCGAAGGTTAACACCACCCTTGAATTCCAGCAGATCTGGGGCGGCGCCGGCCGCGAAGGCTAGATTCACAGGTCGCGCAAAGATTGTGCAACGCGGCGTAAACTGCTAGTTTCCGCCCGCGCATCGGGGCCCACGGTCTGTGCGCGGCTCCAGATATCCCTCCCTCACTTAACCGGCAGCAACATGAAAATTAACGGCAATGAAATCCGCATCGGCAATGTCATCCAGCATAAGGGCGGCCTGTGGGTGGCGGTAAAAACCAGCCATGTCAAACCCGGCAAGGGCGGCGCTTTCGCCCAGGTCGAACTGAAAAATCTGATCGACGGCACCAAGCTGAACGAACGCTTCCGCTCCTCCGAAACCGTCGAACGGGTGCGGCTTGACCAGAAGGACTATCAGTTCCTCTATGCCGAGGGAGACAGTCTGACTTTCATGGATCAGGAGACCTTCGATCAGATACAGATCGAAACGGATTTTCTGGGGGAACGGGCGGCGTTCCTTCAGGACGGCATGCAGGTAATGGTGGAATCCTTCGAGGGCCGGCCGATCGGCGTGAAGCTTCCGCAGCAGGTGACGCTGGAAATCGCCGAGACCGAACCCACGGTCAAGGGGCAGACCGCCGCCTCTTCATACAAACCCGCCGTGCTGAGCAATGGGGTGCGGTGCATGGTGCCGCCCTTCTGCGGAACCGGCGACCGGATCATCGTCGATACGGAAGAAGTCACCTATGTGCGCCGCGCCGATTAGGGCGTATGTCGAATCCACTCCACTAGGAGCAGAGGCAGGATCAGTTCATGGCGCATTCGCCAACGCTCAATGTCATTATCGGCGCCGCCCGCAAGGCGGCGCGCGCGCTGGTGCGCGACTTCGGCGAGGTGGAACAGCTGCAGGTCTCGCAGAAAGGCCCGGCGGACTTCGTCACCAATGCTGACCTCAAGGCCGAGAAAACCCTTGTGCATGAACTGCGCCATGCGCGCCCGGATTACGGCGTCATCGCCGAGGAAGGCGGCGTTCAGCATGGCGCCGACCCGCGTCATTACTGGATCATCGATCCGCTGGACGGCACC
>DMKG01000026.1 GCA_003454415.1 Alphaproteobacteria bacterium | reverse complement strand
GAAATTAAATTTGTCTTCCGGAATGCCCACGCCAGTATCCCACACCTCGATATGCGCGAAATCGCCTTTGCGGCGGCAGCTGAGCAGGATTTTTCCGCGCCGGGTATAGCGCAGCGCGTTAGCCAGCAGATTGCGCAGAATTGCCTCAATCATCAGGCGGTCTGAAAAGATGACCGCGCGGCTCGGCAGAACCGTAAAGCGAAGATTTTTTTCTTTCGCCAGCAACTGAAACTCGCCGCGCAGATCGTTGAAGAGCCCGGCCACGGTGAAATGCCTGCGTTCCGGCGTCAGACCGCCGGATTCGATCTTGCTGATATCCAGAAGGGAGCCCAGCAAGCGGCCCATGACCTCCAGCGCGCGTTCGCTGTCCTGCAGGATATTCTTCGCCACATCATCCGCCTGCAGATGCTCCTGCAACGCGGCGTTCAGCAGCCGCAACGCCTGCAGGGGCTGCCGCAGATCATGGCTGGCCGCCGCAAGAAACCGTGTTTTGGCCCTGTTCGCGCGCTCGGCGGCGTCCCGGGCGATTTCCGCCTTTGCCAGGGCTTCTGCAGGGGTCAGTTCTATCACCTTAAAGCGACCTTCCGGTCATTGATCGGGCGCGGCCGGCAACCCTTTCAGGAATTCTTCAACTGCCGCATTAAACGCTATAGGCTGGTGAAGGTTCGCCGCATGCCCCGCATCGGCAAGAATCACCTTCCTGCTTTTCGGAATCTTCGCCGCCATGTGATCGGCCGCCGCAAGATAGCCGCGATCCTTTTCGCCCACCAGCACCAGTGAAGGCGCGTGGATGGTTGTCAGCCCGTCCATCACCCTGGCGTCGCTTTGCGCCAGCATGCCGCGCGCAGCATGTTCAAGCCCCAGCGCCGTAACGTGCGTTCCTAATTGCATTTCTTCGCTGTGGCCCACCGCCGCCAGCCCTTTCCGGGCAAAGGCGCCGGCCTGTTTCTCAGCCATGCGGTTCCAGGCGATACGCGCCTCATCGTTCTTGTATCCGGGGCCGGTATTGAACAGCATAAGCGCCCGCACCCGATCCGGATGGCTGAGATAAAACGCCAATGACATATAGCCGCCGAGGGAATGGCCGCCTATAACCGCCTTCCTGGCCCCGCAAGCGTCGAGCACAGCCGCCATATCGGCAATGGTGGCTTCCGTGGAATAGAGGGCGGGGTCCTCCGGGCTGCTGCTTTCACCATGACCCCGCATATCCCACGTGATGATGCGATAGCGGTCCCTGAACGAGGCGATCTGGCCTTTCCACATCACACTGGTGGCGGAAAATCCATGACTGAGCAAAACCGCCGGCCCCTGACCTTCCGCCTGATAAAAAATCCTGGCGCCATCTCTTTCGATATAAGGCATTTCATGTTCCTTTTTTTTATTTATGACGCTTTTGACCGGAGGGCGCAATTCCTGACAAAAGTTTACCTGTTACGTCTCCTGCTAAAAAACTGTTTGATATAAATAGAATCGGCGGTTAGTTTAACGCATTTTTTGACCATAGTTGAGCGGGGGATGACCGTGCTGAAAATAGCGTACCGGACTGCGATAACAAAATGTTCTGTTTTCCGTAATGGAGTTGCCGCAGCGGCGCTAAGTCTTGCTCTTACGGTTCCCAATATGGCCGCGGCTGCGGTTTGCGTCGTTCCCGCCCAAGAAAATGCATTGCAGGTCCGGATGCTGCAAAACGAGCTGATGGTGGCTGCGCTTACCTGTAACCAGAAAGCCGCCTATAACGGCTTTGTCATGCGGTTCAAGCCGCAATTGAGCACCGAGGGCAAGCATTTACAGTCCTTTTTCAGTCAGAAATACGGTTCGCGCTCAACCAAAGAGCTGAATGGCTTCATCACCCGCATCGCCAATGAATCCTCCCGCAGGGGCATGGTGCAACGCGGCGCGTTCTGCCGGCAGGCAGAGAACATTCATTCCGGCAGCGTCAATCTGAATCCCGCCGGATTGGCGTCCTATGCAAAACAGTTCAGCTTTGCCGGCAATCACGGATTCGCGCTCTGCCCAACCACGGTGGCGGCAAGCCAGGCCCCATCCAAGCCGGTCAAAATCGCCAATCCCTGATCTTTATGCCTGAACTCGTACTTGCTGGTGGCCCTGATGGTTCTGACATGCCCAAACCGGGCGGCTATAACAGGATGCGGATATTAGAACTGGACCACTAGGCGTTCTATTTGCTGGTTCTGCGCCACACTCCATCCCAGTTCCCGTCAGGGGGCGCACGAAGCAGTTCCCGCGCGCGGGCGCCCATCACCCGGGAGGGACCATCACCCGTTTGCGCCAGGATTTCCCATTGCGCTAACGCCTGGGAAAACTCTCCCGCCCGGTATGATTCCAGCGCCCGCGCATAGGCATCCGCCAGAGTGATGTCGGACGGGGTCCCCAACAAAGGTTCAAATACCGCCAGCGGCGTTTCGCGGCCCTTGACGCCGATCCTGTCAATCTCACGTAAAACGTATTGACCCCCCAGCAATTGCGCGGTCATTTCGCCGATAATCACCATGCAGCCATAATCCGCCGGCACGGATTCAAGACGCGCCGCCACATTCACTGTATCGCCCGCGACCGTATAATTCAGCCGCTTTCGCGCCCCCACATTGCCAGCCACGACCTGGCCTGAATTGATTCCGATTTTCACGCTGAACCCCTCCCGTCCCTCGCGAAGCGCTAAGGCGTGGGCCGCTTTGATTCGACTGGCGATTCTGAGGCCGGTGTTTACGGCGCGCGCGGCGTGATCGGCAAGTGGCAGCGGCGCGCCCCAGACGGCCATCACCGCATCGCCCATATACTTGTCGATATAACCGTTACTGGCTTCGATTTCTTCAGCCATCAGGCCAAGATACTGATTGGTCAGCGCCACCACCTGTTCCGCCGGAATTCTGCCCGACATCGCGGTGAAACCGGAAAGATCGGCGAACATCACGCTCGCTTCACGGATTTCCCCGCCCAATGCGGGCATTTCATCGGCAGACGCCAGACGTTCGACCAGTTCCGGAGCCAGGTAATGCCCAAAAGCATTCTGGAGATGAAATCTGCGCCGTTCCTCGAAAAGAAAACGCAAGGCGAAGCCGCCGCCAGCGGAAAGTACGCCAAGCAGGGCCGGATATCCCAACGGCGCATGAAATCCAACCGCAAGGCTGGCGATTTCCGCCAGCCATAAGACCACACACAGCATCAACGCCGAAATCACCGTCATCAGCGGACGGAATTTCAACGCGCCCGCCACCGCCAGCCCCGCCGCCAATCCGCCAATCATTGCATGCAGCAGACCGTCTAGAGCGCGCGCCGCCTGGCGCTGCATGACAGTCTCCACCGCCATTGCATGCAGATACACGCCCGGAACGATATTGGCGGCTTCTGTTACGATTTGCGGCGCGCAGCCGTCAACACGCCTTTCCGTCCGGGGCGCGCTGGCGAAAAAACGCGTAAGGGAGCCTTTACGGTCTTCTTCAGGAAGAAGGGATCCGATAAAAACAATCCTGTCCTTGACCGCCCGCGCAAGGGCGGCGGGATCGTCAACCGCGCAATTCAGCACCTGTCCAAGCGACAATGTCGGCAGGCTCTCCAGGGCGCGGTCCGGCGCAAGAAGCACCGCGTGAGGAATGTCCGTAAATCCCGCTTTGGCCAGCGCCGCGCCCGCCAGTGTTGGAATCTGTTTGTCTTCTCCGGCGTCCAGCAGGACGTTCCGGTAAATTCCGTCGCCATCTGGCGTTATTTCGGATGCCCCGAGAGAGGATGCTGAAAAACCCAGGGCGGCGCTGTAACTGCGTGCTGGAAGAAGGTCAAGAGAGCGCGCCAGAACGATCTTCTCCCGGTCCAGAAACAGGGCGCGCAGAAAATCCCTGTCATATCCTTTTGCAATGGCCTCTCCGCTAAAGGCCAGTATGAAATCGAAGGCTACGACTTTGGCGCCGGCGTCATGCAATGCGCCAAGCGTCCTTGCCCAAATAGGCCCGAACAGGGCGCGAGGCCGCGCCGCCAGTTCGGGCTCCGCCAGACTGGCCGCGTCCAGTCCAACGACCAGTACGCTGGCGTCCCTCGGGTCGCCTGGGCGGATTGCCGCCCACGCGGCCAGGGCGCTGTCGTAATACAGCCCCTCAAGCCAAACCGGTCCTGCAGTAAAACGGGTCAGGATCATCGCGATTGCCGTGCAGGCAGCGACAGTCAGAATTTGCCTCGTTCGATGCTTCACTGGACCGCCCCTCCCTCTAGCGCCTTTTGCAGACGGGCGGCTATCTCTGGCCAAATGGCCTGCCAGCAGCAGTCATGATCGATACCGGGCACAATGACGGCCGCGGCTTTCTGGCGCGCCAGGGTTTCACGCGCGAGCGAAACGGGCAGCCTGACGTCGCGTTCGCCAAAGAAATGCAGTTGCGCGACCGAGTCCGGTAAAGGAGGCGCGTTCGCGGGATCCAGCGACCCGGAAAGCGGGGGCGAAACCTGATAGGCCGTAAGCGCCGCATTGTCCAGATTGGCGGCCAGCGTAACAAGCGCTTTCGTTTCGGGAATTTGCCCCGCCATGAGCAGGCCCAGGCTACCGCCGCCGCTATAGCCGAAAATCACAACCTCCCGCGCCCCTGACGCCTGCATTTCCGCGCGCAGCGCTCCGGTCATGGAGTCGGTGATTTCCCTGGAATAACGCTCTCTGCCCAAATGCCGGATTTCACACGCATCCATTTCATATACGCCATGATAACAGGGGCGCCCGAGAAGGATAGCGGCGGCTTCATCCCGTTCCATCAATTGCAGCATGAGCCCCTTGCGCGGAGTAGGATCGGGCGGCGCATGGCGCAGTGCTTCACGAACGGAAACATCTCCTTCGATGAAAACATGCAATCTCCCGTCTTTCAGCGGAGCAGAATTACGGAAGATCTTATGGTGGAATCTGGGCCCCTGATAAAGCGTTTGCGTAAAACCCGCCGCATGCGCCGCACGGTCATATTTGCGCGCTGGACCTGCACAGCCGGCGGCCAGCAGGATGGTGGCGGCCAGCAGACCTGCAGCCGCCGCGCAGGGTGAAAGCCGTATCGGCACATTATCTCAGGCGCGAGGGCACAAGAAAGAAATCGCCCGCCTCATGTCCCGCATATTTGATGGGCGCATATTGCGGCACCTGCTCGAACTCGGCAGTCGCCGAGGAAGCAGCCACCTGCGCCGAAACGATCTGGAACAATTTCTGGCCTTCCAGCGGTGCTGGATGGCGGCGGG
>DMKG01000084.1:3231-8188 GCA_003454415.1 Alphaproteobacteria bacterium | reverse complement strand
ATGTGGCGGACAGCGACCGGATCTGCAAATGCCTGGTCAGATAGCCGTTCACCTCGCCAAGCAGCGCATCGGCGCCAACCGCCACATCCTCGATAATGACCTTGTGACTGGCCGTCGCACGCATGGCGAGGGAGGCGTTCCACCATTCATGATCGATGTGAATGCCCGGCTGATCGCAATCGACAAGCACACACTGAATGCCCGCGCCCCGTCCCGCCGCTTTGTCCATCGCCACCATCACCATCGCGATATCGGCGATGCCCGCATTCGTCGCATAGGCCTTTTTGGTGTTGAGGACGAAGCCGTCCCCCTTTGGGGCGACACTGCCGAAATCGAGGCCGGGACGCGTAGCCCCCCAGGCGCCCGTCATCGCGCCCTCCATCACCCGCCGGCTCAAATTCGCAATCTGCGCGGGGGCGCCAAGGGCGCAAGTGAAATCCACCGTATTGCAATGGACCTGAAGGCTTTGCCCGACGGATGTGTCGGCCCGCGCAATGCGGCGCACGATCTGCCAATAGTCGCGCGGACGTCCGTTATGCACGCCAAATCCCCACCCGCCATGTTCTGCGGGCACCGTCGCCGCCAGTATTCCGGACTCGCGAAACGCATCGAGGGTGGGCGGCAGGATCGTCGCCGCCTCGTGATTAGCCTGCGCTTCGCGTTCAACGATTTCTGCTACCTGCTCTACCTTCTGCGCAACGTCTTCGTAGGTTTTGACGCCAGCCATAGCTCAACTCTCTGCCTGCGCTTTGACGACCTGACCCGGCGTCCAATAGGTGTGGACATCCGCCTGGGCGCACAACGCGCCAAGATTCGAGGTCATGTGATCGATGTTTTCATGCCGGACATAAACCTGAATGTCGCGATACATGCGCTCGAATTCATATTGACGATGGAAGGCGGTGCTGCCGCAGGCCTTGATGGCGTGCGCCGCGACCTCAAGCGCCGTCCGCTCCGCCATGATGCGGAAGGAAATCGACGCTGTGCGGATCGCCGCCTCGTCACCCCGGGCCCACACCTTGCCCAGTTCCTTGAGCAGCGCATTACAGGCTTCGATCGCCGCGTGCATTTGCCCCAGATGATGGCGGACAAACTGATCGCGGCCTTTACCGCGCCCCTGCACATATTCAATGGTCCAATCGAAAATGGCTTCTGTGGCGCCGAGGAAGGAAACCGCATAATGCGGAACTGCGCGCATGCTCCAGGCAGGCATTTTGAAGAAGGCGCCTGCAGCACCCACCTGGTCCGCATCGGGAATGAATGCGTTCTGAAAGGTCGCCTCCTGGGCGTCGGACGCCCGCATCCCCATCGCGTCCCACCAGTCCTCGATTTTGATCTCCGGCCGGTGGGTGTCGGTCATCAGCATCAGAATGCCGTCAAAGAAATTGTCGGCGGCCTTGTCCATCACCCAGACGCAGGTCACATCCGCCGCCGTGGCGGTGTTGGCATAGCGCTTCTTGCCATTCACCTTCCAGCCGCCATCGACCTTTTCCGCCAGAGTTTGTCCGATATAGGCCGTCGACCCGTCGGGGTTGGATTTGGGCGGTTCTGCCGCCCAATTCGACCAGACTGCCCCATTCTCGACCGTCTTCGCGCACCAGCGGCGCTGTGTTTCCAGGCTGCAGCCTGAAAAGGTCATGGTGTCGATGGTGTTGACGTGATTTTCCCAATTCCGCGCAAGACATAAATCCGCATAGGCCAGCGCCTTGGTGATCGCCCACATGCCCAGCGGATTTTTGGAATCGGACGCCCCCAGCCCGTGCCCGCCCATCGATCTGGGAACCGTGATCGACAGAAGCCCGGCTTTGGCCAGATCTGCAAAATCCTCCTTCTGAGACCGGATCCCCTTATCATACTCCCTGGCCCGTTCACGAAACTGCGGCGCCAGTTCCCAGGCTGTATCGGCGAGTTTCTGAACTTCGGCCGGCAATTCGAAATCAATGGCGGTACGCAACACAACTCTCCCCTGCTTCATCATTTTTGGGAGGTTAGCGTTTTGTTAAAAATTCCGTCAAGAATTTTCCATAATATTTCTGTATTAACTGGCGCCTTCCGCCGGCGCCAGCGCTTCCTGCTTTCAGATAGCGATAAGCTGCGTGGCGTAGCGGGCTGTTCCATCCGCGAGCACCCGTTCAACCAGCCCCACCTCCCAGGACAGATAGTCGCGCATGAAGCCCGCCATGCCATCGGGATGCCGTTCAGGCTGCCACCAGCGGTCATCGGGATCGGCAAGGGCCTGCGTCAAGCCAGTCTCAAGCGGCAGCTTCGCTGCCCGCCAGGCCGCCATGCCCCCCGTCAGGATGAACACCGCGCGCCCGTCCCAGTCTGGCCTATCACCATAGGCCAATCTGGCCAGTATCCCGTCTTCCGACACCAGCACAATGGCCTTCTCCTCAGGCAATCCGGCAAGCTGCGATTGCAGTCCCGCCCGCGTCGCGAAATATGCGCCGGGAATATGCCCGCTCTGATACGCCATGCTGAGGGACAGATCGAGGGTGAGCGCCTCTCCGTCACGCAGTTTCTGCTGCAGGTTTGTCACATCGATAAAGGGCGTATCGGCTGCCGGATCCGGCAATCGGGGTTGCCGTGGACCCGCAACCAGATCTGACTGCTTCTCTGTCCCCGGCAGGGCATAGACCTCAGCCCAACCCAACCGGCGCAGCCAGATTCCGGTCAGTTGCGCCCGCACGCCGCTATCGTCAGTCAATACCAGAATTGCGTTGCGCACCCCGGCATACCGGTCGGTTTCCTGGATGAGCTGACCGCCTGGCGCGGAGACCGCATCGGGATGGTGGCCGGCCAGAAACTCCTCCGGCGTGCGCACATCGAGCAGATAGAGTGTGCGGCCCGCCGCCGCCTCACGCAATGCGGCGAATGCCGGCCAGTCGAGCATTTCTACTCCGGTTTTACCGGCAAGCGCCGCGACGGTTTTGGCAAGCGGGGTATCGGTTCCCTTCGGCGCATCGGGCAATTTAATTTCCTGCACGGCTCTGGCGTTGCGGTCCGCTATACCCGGCCCGCCGCTACCGGTTTCAAAGCCGCCCAGGCGCCAGCCCATCAGACCGTTTTCCAGCGCCGCCACATCGGCAGCAAGGCCCAGATCCACCAATGTCTGTGTACCGATGATACTGCGCGTGCGACCGGCGCAATTGATAACGAGCTTGCGATCCGCCGGCACATCCGCCTGCTGCAGCCTGTAGGCAAGTTCAACGCCGGGCAAGTCGATGGCGCCAGGCAGGCGCCAGGCGGCATATTCGGTCTTCGGGCGGCAATCGATCAGGAAGGGCGGTGCTTCGCCATCAAGCAGCGACCGCAATTCGCCCGCGGTGACCGAAGGGGTATGCCGCGTCTCGCTCACCAGTTCGCCGAACGCCTTGCTCGGCACATGCACGCCATCGAACAGGGCGTAGCCCGCGGCCCGCCACGCGCCGACGCCCCCCTCCAGAACGCGCAGATCCGTATACCCCATCGCCGCAAGCCGGCGGGCGCACCAGCCGGCAAGCGTTTCATCCTCATCACACAGCACAAGCGGTACATCCAGGCGTGGAACAAGATCGCTGATCAGCAGTTCCAGCCGCCCCGCAGGTACGTTTGAGGCAACCAGAAGATGCGCCCGTGAAAACGCTCCTTCCTCCCGTACGTCGATCAGCGCGACCTCATCCTGACCCAGCAATAATTCGCGCAGCTTCGCCGCCCCGATCCGCGCCATGCCACTTTCCGCCATTCCCGTTTCCCCCTAACGCAGTGCGCCCTACCGGCGTGCAAAATCCTTACTGCGGAAAGGCCGTTTGCCCATCGATTCCCTATTACCCGGCCCGTTCAGCAGGTCGCGCAAAGTCTTGCCCTCATAGCCGTTGCGAAACGCCCCGCGCGCCTGCAGCACGGGAATCAGGTCGCGGACAAGATCGTTGAAATAGTCCGGCGCGTAATAGGACGGGGTAATCTGAAATCCGTCCCCTCCCCCTTCCGCAAGCAAATACTGCAGGTAATCAGCGACCTGTCCGGGCGTGCCGATCATCGGCCCCTTGTCGCTGCCCGAAAGATAGGAGCCCGCGATCTGGCGCAAGGTCACATTCGGGTTGGCCTTTGTATAAATTTCCAGCATGCCCTGGGAGCCGGGAACCTTCAGACCGCCCACCGGCGCATCGATATCGAGCGTGCTCAGATCATAATTGAAATGCCCCGACATCAGCGCGAGTGAAGCTTCAAGCGGGATCCGTTCGCGGATTTCGACCTGCCGCGCGCGCGCCTCCGACTCGCTGTGGGCGACGAGCGGCTGCGCCCCCCACAGAATCTTGATGCTGGCGGGATCGCGCCCGTTCGCCTCGGCCCGCGCCGCGATATCGTCGCAGAATGCGCGCATCTGCCTCACCCCGCTTGCGGCGGCGAAAATACATTCCGCATGCCGGGCGGCAAAATCGCGCCCGCGCTCGGACGCCCCCGCCTGAAACAGATAGGGCCGCCGCTGCGGCGACGGAATCACCGTCAGCGGCCCTTGGACCTGATAGTATTTTCCCGCATAGTCGAGCCGGTGGATTTTTGACGGATCGGCGAAAATCCCGTTCTCCATATCCATCAGCAGGGCGTCCTCGTCCCAGCTGTCCCACAGCCCGTAGCACACCTCCATGAACTCGTCGGCCCGGTCGTAACGCTCGTCATGGGGCGGCAGGGAAACGCCGAATTTCGCCGCCTCCTCCTCGGCGATGGAGGAAACGATGTTCCAGCCAATGCGTCCTTTCGTCACGTGATCGAGCGTCGCCAGCAGGCGCGCCAGCATATAGGGGGGGTAAAAAGTGGTGGACATGGTGATCGCAAAACCGAGATGCCGGGTATGCGCCGCCATATGCGGGACCAGAATGCACGGATCCTGAATCGGAAACTGGATCGCGTAGCGGATGCTTTCATCCCGCATCCCGCCGATCCACAGATCCGCGAAAAAGAACATATCCAGCTTGCC
>DMKG01000084.1:2671-2993 GCA_003454415.1 Alphaproteobacteria bacterium | reverse complement strand
CGCTCCAGCGTCTGCGCAATCTCCACCCAATAATCCGTCTCGTGCCATTGATGGCGGATTTGCTCGCGAGGATAGACCCAGGACATGATCATATGCGGCGCCGGGCAATAAATCATAAAGCCAGTCAGATGCATCTGCTTGTTCATCTTGCCATTCCTCCCCGGCAAGATGAACATTTTCAGGCTGAGTTGACAATATGCTAATTTGGCGGGCCGGCTGATGACGCCCCCGTCCGGCTGACATTTCCGCTCAAAGAAAAGCGGCGCGGCTTTGCGGAACATACAGAGAAGGCGTGGTGCCCAGGGGCGGAATCGAACCACCG
>DMKG01000084.1:2167-2363 GCA_003454415.1 Alphaproteobacteria bacterium | reverse complement strand
TCTACCAACTGAGCTACCTGGGCAGGGCGCTGGATCAGGAATCAAAAGGAGCCAGCGGCCGGGTTATAGAAAACTTCGCCGTCCCTGTCCAGCGACAGCTCATCCTAGACTGATTTCATAACGCTCCCGCGAAAAACCGGGCCTGGCCTCCACGGAGATGGCGGCCCCCAGACGCCCGGTCAGGCGCGCCAGCAGA
>DMKG01000084.1:1725-1873 GCA_003454415.1 Alphaproteobacteria bacterium | reverse complement strand
GCCCGGTCAGGCGCGCCAGCAGATCATCTTCACCATCCTCCAGCCAGGCGGCGATTTCGCCCGAAGCCGAGATTTTCACAGGATGGCCGGGCCGGCGCGTGCTTTCGCTCTCCACCTTGCGCAGGATTTCATTACCAACCGCCACCAC
>DMKG01000084.1:1051-1343 GCA_003454415.1 Alphaproteobacteria bacterium | reverse complement strand
CGGGTGCGCTTGCGCGTCATTTGCACAAGGCCGAACTCCGACATGCCGGAGATCTGCGTCGGGGTGCGGTCATTGGCCAATCCGGCATGCAGGACATCCAGAACCCGGGCGATATTGACGGGATCGCTCATATGGATGAAATCGATGACAATGACGCCTCCGATGCCGCGCAGCTTCAACTGCCGGCTGATTTCCTCCGCCGCCTCCAGATTGGTGCGCACGCTGGTCTCCTCCAGCCCGGTCGCTTCGGTATAACTGCCGGAATTGATATCGACAGCGGTCAGCGCCTCGG
>DMKG01000084.1:510-835 GCA_003454415.1 Alphaproteobacteria bacterium | reverse complement strand
CGACAGCGGTCAGCGCCTCGGTGGTTTCGATCACCAGATGACCGCCGGAGCGCAGAGGAACGATAGGATCGAGCGCCATGCGCAGGTCTTCTTCAACGCCAAAGAGATCGAAAAGCGAACCCGGGCCATGAAACCGCTCCAGACGCGGCAGCATTTCCGGCATGTTTTCCCCGGCATAGCGCCGTGCGACCCCGTAGGCTTCGCCATCATCCACCAGCACGCGCCGTGTATTGATCCCGACACAGTCGCGCATGGCTTTTTCGACAGGGTCAATATCATGATAGACACAGGCGGGCGGGACCGCGCTGACCCGGCGCCGTTCAAT
>DMKG01000084.1:0-220 GCA_003454415.1 Alphaproteobacteria bacterium | reverse complement strand
TCGCGCCACAAATCGTTGAGACGCAAGGCGTCGGTTTCCAGCTCATTCAGATGCGCGCCAATGGCGGCCGTGCGCACGATATAGCCGCCGGTCTTGATGGGCAGATTGCCGGAATTCATTCCCGCCGTGTCGGCATTGATCTGTTTCATCCGCGCCGTCATGGCCTCGCAGATACGCGTGAGCCGTTCGCGCTCCGCCTCTTCTTCGATGCGGCGCGACA
>DMKG01000191.1:2032-8148 GCA_003454415.1 Alphaproteobacteria bacterium | reverse complement strand
GCCGGTAATGGCGGCGCGGGATGCGTGTCGTTCCGGCGCGAGAAATTCATCGAATTCGGCGGCCCCGATGGAGGCGATGGGGGCAAAGGCGGGGATGTCTGGGTCGAATGCGTGGATGGACTGAATACACTGATTGATTTCCGCTACCGTCAGCATTTCAAGGCCGGCACGGGCGTGCACGGGATGGGGCGCAATCGCCATGGCGCCAATGGCGCCGACGCCATCCTGAAGGTTCCGGCAGGCACCCAGGTGTGGGATGAGGAGGAGGAAACCCTTCTCGCCGATCTGACCGAACCGGGGCAGAAGATCCGTCTGCTGCGCGGGGGGAATGGCGGATTTGGCAATACGCATTTCAAGGGTCCGTCGAACCGCGCCCCACGCCACGCCAATCCAGGCCAGGAGGGGCCGGGAATGTGGGTCTGGCTGCGTCTGAAACTGATTGCGGATGCCGGGTTGATCGGCCTGCCCAATGCGGGAAAATCGACCTTTCTGGCCACTGTCAGCCGCGCACATCCGAAAATCGCCGATTATCCCTTCACGACCCTGCATCCCCAGTTGGGGGTCGTGTATAGCGATGGCGGGGAATTCGTGCTTGCGGACATTCCCGGCCTCATCAAGGGGGCATCGGAGGGGGCGGGGCTTGGCCACCGCTTCCTGGGGCATGTGGAGCGCTGCCGCCTCAATCTGCATCTGGTCGATGGAACGCAGGAACAGATCGTGCGCGCCTATCGCACCATTCGTCACGAACTGGAGGCCTACAGTCCGGAACTCGCTGCAAAGCCGGAAATCGTGGTTCTGAACAAATGCGACGCTCTGAACCCGGCGCAGATCCGCCGCAAGAAAGCGGCGCTGGAGAAAGCCTGCGGCGCGCAGGTTCTGGTCATGTCCGGCGCGACCGGACAGGGCGTGCAGGAGGCGCTGCGCGCCGCGCATTCCGCCATACGGCGCGCGCGTGAGGAATCGCAAGAGGAAAAATCCCAGAACGAAACACCATGGAGCCCCTGAAGAAGATGGGCGCACAGGAGACCGCCACGAAGCGTTTGGCCAGGGCGAAACGCGTTGTCATCAAGATCGGTTCCGCGCTGCTGGCCGATCAGGAAGGCGGCGCCTTGCGCGGGGAGTGGCTGCATGCGCTGATCGATGACGTGGCGGAATTGCGCAAGAGCGGCGCGCAGGTGGCGCTGGTCTCTTCCGGCGCCATCGCCCTGGGGCGTGGCATTCTGGGGCTGCGGGGCAAAGCCCTGCGGCTGGAGGAAAGTCAGGCCGCCGCCGCGGCCGGCCAGGTGCATCTGGCCCACGCCTATCAGGCGGCGCTGGCCGCCAGGCAGTTGGCCTGCGCGCAGATCTTGCTTACCCTGGAGGACACGGAACAGAGACGGCGTTACCTGAATGCCCGCAATACCTTCAATACGCTGCTGAAACTGGGGGCCGTGCCGGTCGTCAATGAGAACGATACGGTGGCGACCACCGAAATCCGTTATGGCGACAATGACCGCCTGGCGGCGCGGGTTGCGCAAATGATCAGCGCCGACTGCATGGTGCTGCTGTCGGACATCGACGGGCTTTACAGCGCCGATCCGGGAATTAATCCGTTAGCGGATCATTTTCCGGAAGTGGCCGCCATCACCCCCGCAATAGAGGCGATGGCGGGCGGGTCGAATTCCGCCGTCGGGTCCGGCGGCATGATCACCAAACTGGCGGCGGCAAAAATCGCCACGGGCGCCGGATGCGCTATGGCGATCGCCAATGGCCGGATTCTGCATCCCGTAAAGGCGCTTCTCGAGGGCGCCCGTTGCACCTGGTTTCTGCCCCAGGCTTCTCCCGCCGCCGCCCGCAAGCAGTGGATCGCCGGCGCCCTGGTGCCATCGGGACGCCTTACCCTGGATGAAGGGGCCGTGCATGCGCTGCTGGCCGGCAAGAGCCTTCTGCCTGCCGGAGTGCGTCAGATAACGGGAGAATTCAGCCGCGGTGACGCCGTGGTGCTTCTGGCCCCGGATGGCGGCGAGATCGGACGCGGTCTCTGCGCCTACGACTCACAGGACGCCCTGCGCATAGCCGGGCATAAAAGCAGTGAAATTGAACGGATTCTGGGCTATCGTGGACGTACGGAAATGATCCATAGAGACGATCTGGTTTTGACAGGCGGATAGGCCGTCCAGAGGAGCGCAGCCATGAGTATCGCCAGTATTGAAGAAAGCCGTGGCGGCAAGAACGCCGCGCGCAATCTCCCGGCGGACGAAATCGCCGCCATCATGAATGAGATGGGGAAGAAGGCGCGCGAGGCCGCGGCGTATCTCGCCAGTCGCGATGGCAGGGCGATGGAAAAGGCGCTGACCGCCGCCGCCGCCGCTATTCGCGCGCGATCGGACAAAATCCTGCAGGCCAATGCCAAAGACATGGCCGCAGCCCAGGGGGCCGGATTGGCGGCCGCCATGCTGGACCGGCTGAAACTGGACGACGCGCGTGTCGGCGCCATGGCCCGCGCGCTGGACGAGGTGGCGGCCATGCCCAATCCGGTCGGCCAAATCGTGGCGGAATGGGACCGGCCCAACGGCCTGCATATCCAGCGGGTCAGCGTGCCCCTGGGGGTGATCGGGATCATCTATGAGAGCCGCCCCAACGTCACCTCCGATGCGGCCGCCCTGTGTCTTCGCGCGGGCAACGCGGTCATTCTGCGCGGCGGTTCGGAAAGCTTCTTTTCAAGCCGGGCCATTCACGAATGCCTTGTGGAAGGGCTGAAGGCTGCGCAGATACCGGAAAGCGCCGTGCAATTGGTGCCCACGACCGACCGCGCGGCGGTCGGCTATATGCTGGGCGGCATGACGCAATATATTGATGTCATTGTGCCGCGCGGCGGCCGCAGCCTGACCGAAAGGGTGCAGAAGGACGCAAGGGTGCCGGTGATGGGGCATCTCGACGGCCTGGTGCATGTCTATGTGGATGGCAAGGCGAATCTGGAAATGGCGCGCAAGGTCGTGCTCAACGCCAAGATGCGCCGCACCGGCATATGCGGGGCGGCGGAAACCCTGCTGATCGACCGCGCCTGCGCGGCTACCCATCTTCCGGCGCTGGCGGGGGATCTGATTGCCGCTGGTTGTGAAGTGCGCGGCGACAAGGAGGCGCAGGCCTTCGATCCGCGTATCAAACCCGCGACGGAAGCCGACTGGACGACGGAATATCTGGACGCGATCATTGCGTTGCGTGTGGTCGATGGGGTCGAAGAGGCGATCCGGCATATCCAGCGCTATGGATCCCAGCATACCGAATCCATCATCACCGATGACGCCGATACGGCGGAAAAATTCCTGACCCGGATCGACAGCGCCATCGTCATGCATAACGCCTCGACCCAGTTTGCCGATGGCGGCGAATTCGGCATGGGGGCGGAGATCGGTATCGCCACCGGCAAACTCCACGCACGGGGGCCGGTAGGGGCCGCGCAACTGACCAGTTACAAATATGTCCTGCGCGGGGCGGGCCAGACACGCCCGTGAATATCGCGCCGGGAACCGTTATGAGCTTTCTTTGACGCGCGGGGGGCCTCTGCTCTATCCCCGCATGCGGGTAGGCATATTGGGCGGATCCTTCAATCCGGCCCATGAAGGGCACCTGCATATCAGCCTGATCGCTCTCAAGCGGCTGGGCCTGGACCGGGTCATCTGGATGGTGTCCCTCCAGAACCCGCTGAAATCCGAACAGGAGATGGCCAGCCTTGAATCGCGCCTCCATACGGCGGATGAAATGGCCAGGCATCCGGATATCGTCGTGACGGATATCGAACAGAGAGTGAATACCCGCTACACCGCCGACACACTGACCGCCTTGCGGCGGCGTTGGCCGGAGGTGCATTTCGTCTGGCTGATGGGAGCGGATAATCTCATTCAATTGCCGCGCTGGCGCGACTGGAACCGGATCATGCGCGTGATGCCGGTGGCCGTGCTGGACAGGACCGGGGGCGGAGTAAAAGCGCTGCATGGAAAGGCGGCGATCCGCTACCATCGCTGCAGGCTCCCACAGGAACGGGCCATGCAACTCGCCCTGCGGGAGGCGCCGGCATGGACCTTCATCGCCTGCCGCCGGCATCGGGCGAGCTCCACCGCCATCCGGGCCGCACAAAAGATTTTGCAATAGGATGGGGCAGGCTTTATCCTGCCCCCGTGGATGAATAACGGATGAGAGGCAAGCCCTGACCAAAGACATCGCCGCGCGCAGCTACGCCCCTATCAAAGAGGAAAGATTGCTGCATACAGTTCTGAATTGCCTTGAAGATGACAAAGCTTTCGACATCGTCACCATAGAGCTGGCCGGAAAATCCAGCATTGCGGACTTTCTGGTGATCGCCAGTGGCACATCGTCCCGGCATGTGGCCTCGATCGCTGAACATGCGGCGGAACAGATCAAGGAACTGACGGGCAAACCCTGCCGTATGGAAGGGGCTCGGCAGGGCGACTGGGTCGTGATCGACGCGCTGGATGTCATCATTCACGTTTTTCGGCCCGAGGTGCGCAGTTTCTACAATCTGGAAAAACTCTGGTCCGTCGCGACCCCGGCCGATAGAGGCGCCGCCGCCGCCGTTTCCATATAGGCGTTAAGCGCGCCGGTGTAGCGGACCAGGAGGTTCGCGCTATTCTTACGGCGGTTCTGCCTGTGGACTTCAGATCCTTAAGCAACTCTCAAGTCATGAACCCGCCAGTGTCCTTTTCGATTTGAAAGTCCATCCTGGACACGTGGCGGCCCCACCGGACTTTCGAATCGGGGTACTGTTATGCGCATTCTCATAGCAGCCGTGGGGCGCTCGCAAAAAGGCGCTGCTGAAACCGCCGCCGCCCTCAACTATCTGCACCAGGCGGGGCATCTTGGCGCGCCCATGGGATTCGGCCCCATGACCCTGCGAGAGGTGGAGGACAGAAGCAGGAATTCCAGACCGAACTCCGGTGAAATCCTGCGCAGCCGACAGCGTGAAGCGGAACTACTGCTGGCGGAAATGCCCAAAGGCGCAAAACTGGCCGCCCTGGATGAAACCGGGCGCGAGATGTCCAGCAGGGAATTTGCAAACTGGCTGGGCGGGACAAAGGATCAGGGCCTCCGTGATCTGGTTTTCGCCATTGGCGGCGCGGATGGGCACGGCCCCAGCCTGCTGGAGCGTTCCGACATCACATTATCACTTGGAAAGTTGACATGGCCACATATGCTGGTCCGTCTGATGCTGACGGAACAGATTTATCGCGCCGTGAGCATATTGGCCAATCACCCCTATCATCGGGGCTAGCGGAGTGGATTTGTGACCCCATAATGGCTAGCTTTTCCTGACTTGCACGAATCACCGGAACCGGACCCCGCCCGACGTCATGATGAATATGGTATTAAAAGCGGTATCCTGCGCGATATTTGGCATCGCCCTGATGTCCGCGCCAGTCAGGGCCGAAACGGGCGAGCCCTCACTCAACGCTGAACTTGTTGAAATTGGCCGCCTCATCCATCAGCGCGAACAGGAAGTCCTGGATAGTGAAAAGCGTCTGGATGAACTGAAATTGCGCCAGCGCAGCATCCTGGCGCGCTTTGACAGGCGGCGGGGAGAACTGACGCAATTCCTGTCCGCCCTCCAAAGGCTGGGCCGGCAGCCCCAGGCCCTGCTTCTGGTGCGTTCTGATGCGGCCATCGCCCATGTGCGGGGCGCAGCCCTGCTTGGCGTCGTGATCAAGAACGCCGAAAGAGAGGCGGCCGAACTGCGTGAGGATCTGGAACAAATCAGCGCGCTGGAAAAAGTGATGACAGAGGAGCGGCAGCAGCTTGTCGGCCAGCTCGCTGATTTGCAGAAAGGCCAGGCGCAGCTGACTGGTTTGCTGGCGGAACAGGCCGCACAACAGCCGGAACTGATCGCGGCGGCCAACGCAAAAGCGGAAGAACTCGCCCGGCTTGCAAAAGACGCCCGCGACAATAGCGAACTGCTCGACCGCCTGCAGGAACAGAGCGCGCCAGTTGAAAAAAACGTGTCCGTGACTGGCCGTCCCAGGGAAAAACCGCAAATCACGGGCAGGCCCGGGACCGATCAGGAGTCGGATCAAAAGGAACTGGCGATGCTCCCTTCTCCTCTGGAGCCGTCAGCGCCACCCGCC
>DMKG01000191.1:0-1823 GCA_003454415.1 Alphaproteobacteria bacterium | reverse complement strand
CCACCCGCCAGCATCAGCGCGGCGCGCGGGCAATTGTTGCCGCCGGCCCGGGGCAGGCTTTCAGCCAATTTCGGCGACAGGGACCGAAGCGGCGCCACCCACCGGGGACTCAGTATCCGGACGAGAGAGAATGCAGAAGTTCTGGCCCCTTTCTCTGGAAAAATCGTGTATGCTGGGCCGTTTCGCGACTATGGGCAATTATTGATCCTGGAAGCAGGCGAAGGTTACCATATATTATTATCTGGAATGTCTCATGTTCATACCATAGTGGGACAAAATGTGACGCAAGGACAACCGATCGGTCAAATGGGCGGGGGGCCCGCAGCGGACGGTCGTCGGCAAGAGTTTGGTCTCAGAGATCTCTATGTTGAATTCCGTAAGGATGGGAAGCCTTTCGACCCCCTGCCCTGGATCGAATTCAGCGAAACAAAGGTAAAAGGTTGATGCCTGTGAAATCCTTAACAGTATTCCGCTGCTGTGTTCCCGGCCTGTTGGTGGTGGCGGCATGGTTTGCGATCTGCCTTCAGCCCACCAGCGCGATTGCCGCCAGCGCCGAAACCTATGAACAGCTTAATCTGTTCGGGGATATTTTCGAACGCGTGCGCAACGATCATGTCGTGGAAGCCAAGGACAGCGATCTGGTTGAAGCGGCCATCAATGGCATGCTGGCCTCTCTTGACCCGCATTCCAGCTATCTGGACGCCGAGGCCTATCGTGAGATGCAGGTGCAGACCCGTGGCGAGTTCGGGGGGCTTGGCATTGAAGTCACCCTGGAAAATGGCGTGGTAAAGGTGGTGACCCCCATAGACGACACCCCTGCCGCCAGAGCAGGACTTAAATCCGGTGATTTCATCACCCAGCTTGACGGCAAGCAGGTCATGGGAATGAATCTGCGCGAAGCCGTGGACCTGATGCGTGGCCCGGTCAACACCGAAATCAAGCTGACCATCATGCGCGAAGGCATGGCGGATCCTTTCGATGTGGTGCTGAAACGCGCCATTATTTCCGTGAAATCGGTAAAGGCCCGGCGCGAAAAAGATATTGCGTATATCCGCATCACCGCCTTCAACGAACATACCCTTGACGGCCTGGTTGAAAACCTGAACAGGCTCAAGAAAGAAATCGGCCCCAATTTCCAGGGAATCGTGCTGGATTTGCGCAATAACCCCGGCGGTCTTCTGGATCAGGCCGTCGCTGTCAGCGACGCCTTCCTGGAGCGGGGCGAAATCGTTTCCACCCGTGGCAGGCACTCCGACGACGTTCAGCGCTATAACGCGGAAAAAGGCGACATGACCGGCGGCAAACCCATTATTGTGCTCATCAACGGGGGCTCCGCCAGCGCATCGGAGATTGTTGCGGGCGCCCTGCAGGATCACCGTCGCGGCATCGTTCTTGGAACTACCAGCTTTGGGAAAGGATCGGTTCAAACCATCATTCCGGTTGGCGGCAAAGGGGCGCTGCGCATGACGACCGCGCGCTATTACACCCCATCCGGCCGGTCCATCCAGGCGATGGGGATTGAACCGGATATCAAGGTCGAGCAGGCGAAACTTGAAGTGATCGAACCGCAGCGCCTGCGCAGCGAAGCCGATCTGAAGAGCCATCTCGAGAATGGACCTGCGCAAACCGAGAGCAGCAAGCCCGCTCCCAAGGAAGGCAAAACGCCCGTTACGCCCGCACCTGGAGGGGCAAAGCCTGGCGCGGAAGCAAAACCAGAAGACGCAGGAGATTCTGCAGCGGATTATCAGCTCTCCTACGCCCTGGACCTTCTGCGGGGCATGTCCTTGATCGCGCAACGCGAAGCCAAGTAGATTTTCGGAAAC
>DMKG01000275.1 GCA_003454415.1 Alphaproteobacteria bacterium | reverse complement strand
ATTCTGAGCGAAGCGAAGAATCCTGAACGGAATATGCGGCACGGGATCCTTCGCCTTCGGCTCAGGATGACACCAATGAAATGCGCAGGGTGACAGAAATGAAATTCGCAGGATGTCACAAATGAAATGCTCAAGATGACAGGGAGTTTGGTTCAGGATTGTGTGTTTGCGATGCGGTATGACAATGTGTGAGCATGAATCATTATTGGGTTTACATGATCACCAATAGCCGCAACACGGTCCTCTATACCGGTGTTACCAATAATCTGGAACGGCGCATGTATGAGCATAAAAACAAACTCATCAGGGGGTTTTCGGAGAGATACAAGCTGCATAAGCTCGTTTACTGCGAAGAAACCAATGACATAAATGCCGCCATTGCGCGGGAGAAACAGATAAAGGGCTGGCTGAGAAGCAGGAAAAACGCTCTCGTCAATGAGAACAATCCTGCATGGGATGATTTAAGCGCAGGCTGGCGTGCGTAACCGGGCGTTGTCATCCTGAGCCGAAGGCGAAGGATCCCATGCTCGCTCTTACCGCCGTCATGCGAAAACTTATCACCATCATCAACGCCAAACTGCGCGATCATCCACAGGCAACAACATGGTAGATGACGGCGTGCGTGTTGGGGTTCCATTCAAATGAAACTGGTTCCCGCTGGCGCACTCCGCTCCGCGGCGTAACAGAAGTGTGACAAATGACCCGGAAACGGAATTTCCCCATTTTTATATGGACTTTGGCGCCCCATTCCGGCATAGTTTTGCCTATATAAAGAGCAGCGCCTGAAACGCCCCTTGCCTATCCGGGCGGTCAGGCTGGAAAATGATAAAAGAACAAGAAGTTATGTTGGGTTACGGGACGCCGGGGTTAGGCGGTCCGAAGTTTGAAAGCGCGTTTTCAGGCGGATTATCCCCTGTGACGGATTTTGTTAAGGAATACTGGCGATGGCTGTAAACAGGTTCATTACCGCTCTTTCCGCCGCATTGCTGGGGGTTTTTACCGCAGGTGCGGCGGTGGCTGTGCCCGCCTCTCCACCTCCTCCGGCTGACATTGGTGGACCCGGTGTAAATGTGGGCGTCCCCAGTGGCGACAATCTGGGCTTTGGCGAATATCTGGGCACCTGGATAAAGGATGCGCCGGTGACCGGCCCCAGCACGCCTGGCCCCGCCATGCCCAATACGAGGCCGTCGGGGAATAACGCCGATGAGGTTGGCGCCGCCATTCTCGCCCAATATCCCGGTCTGTTCGATGTCGATGAATTCAATCTGGCCGGTTCCGCCGATGATTTTCCTTCTTTTGTGAATACCTCCACCCAGGGCTTCAAAATCGATAGCGTCGTCAGTTCATATGTCGATGAGGATGGAAAAACACAAGCGGTTGCCGCGAAATGGGTCTATACGGGTTTCGATCCTGTACTTTACCCTGAACCAGGCGATGATCCCGTCGATCTCTTCGTCTCCGTGAAATACGGGCAATATATCAGCTTTTTTCATTATGAGTTGGTCAAGCCCGGCCAATACGGTTACGTCACCACGGATTTTCGGGTGATCCTCAATGAGACGCCCGCCGATGCTCCCAGCCATAAGCCAGGATTGCTTACCCTGAGGGAAGAGCTGAACTACAACGGGCTGGACGATTTCTATAATGCCAGCACGGGCAAAAATACCTGTAACGTGGCGGCCAGCGGGAATTTCAACGATGACTGCATGCCGTATAACAACGGCAATATGAAAAATCCGATTGGCATATCCCATGTCACGGCCTATTGGCCGCCGGCGGATGAGTTGCCGGAACCTTCCGCCATTGGTCTGATGGGATTGGGGCTTGCGGCTCTCCTTCTGAAGGTTCGCCCGCGCAACGCCCGCAATCGTTCCTCGCAGTCCTGATTTTCTGAAACAATTCCTGTCCCGGCGGGCTGTCAACTCCTCCGGGCGGACTTGAACCGTGCAGGTGGCGCGGGGCGAGAGGCTTGCGGCGCTTTCTTTTCAGCCAGTGCGGCGTTCACGCTTCGGCGGCAGGGGCTGATAGGCCATTTGCGCGTGCCCCTCACAATAGGGGCTGCCATCACGGGATTCATTTCCGCAGAAACGGAAGCCGTCGTCACCCGGATGCCCGATCGGCCATTTGCACATCTTGTCGGTTACCTTCAGCAGCGTGACCCCGGGGCCGGGGACCACCTCCAAGGATTGCGGGCGCGCCGCAGGTTCAGCCTTGCGGATCAGATTCGGTTTGGGTTTGCCCATGACCGGCAGTCTTTGATGCCCCACAAGGGGTTTGGGCCTGGCCTGACGCACCGGCTTGACGCCCGGGTCGCGCGGCGTCCGGACCGGGGAAGGCCGTCCGGAAAGCCCCAGGCGATGCGCCTTCCCGATGACGGCGTTACGGGTGGTGTTATCTCCCAATTGGGAGGCGATCTGGCTGGCGGTCAGGCCATCGCTCCAGAGTTTGGTAAGTAAGGCGATGCGTTCTTCTGTCCATGCCATGACGATCCCTTTCCTGGCGCAATTCCCGCTTGCGGATAACCGGTCAATGTCACTCCGCACGCTCATAAACCACTACATATCGTAGCACTTTGAACCCAAACTACAAGATGTTCTTATTAAAATTTCGCTGATTTTTCGTGTATTCTGTGCATAAGTCCGCGCCGGCGCTTTGCGGCGCGGCCAGGAATAGAGTAAGGCTATCCGATGCGCCCGGAATTCGATCACTATACCCCCCCGCCCTATGGCCGCGCCCGCATCACGGGCGTCAACTGGCTGGGGGTTCGGACCCTGCTGGTGAAGGAGGTTCGGCGTTTTACCGGCCTCTATCTACAGACCATCCTGGCGCCGGTGGTCACGACCCTGCTTTATTTCGCGATCTTTTCCCTGGCCATCGGGGGAAGCCGCCCGGCGGTGCACGGCATACCTTTCATCACGTTTCTCGCCCCCGGCCTGATCATGGTCGCGATCGTGCAGAACGCCTTCGCCAATACCGCCTCTTCAATTCTGGGCTCCAAGATGCAGGGAAATATTGTCGATCTGCTGATGCCGCCTCTATCCAGCGGAGAGGTCGCCAGCGCCGTCATCCTGGGCGGCGTGTGCCGGGGGATGGCGGTGGGCGTGGCCAATCTTGTGGCGCTGGCGCCCTTTGCGGGAATAGACATGGCGCATCCATGGGCGGTGATCTATTTCGCCCTGATGGCTTCTGTCAGCCTTTCGGCGGCAGGCGTCCTGTCCGGGATCTGGGCGGAGAAATTCGACCATATGGCGGCGGTGACGAATTTCATTATCCTGCCCCTGTCCTTCCTTTCAGGCAGTTTCTATTCCGTGGCGCTGCTCCCCCCCGCATTCCAGATCATCAATCATTTCAACCCCTTCTTTTATCTGATCGATGGCATGCGGTTCGGATTCATCGGGGTGGCGGATGGACCGGTCCTTATTGGCGCGGTGGTCTGCGGCCTGACTGCGGCGGTCTTGTGGGGAGTCTGCCATCTGGTGATCCGCTCCGGCTGGCGTCTGAAGGCTTAGGCCGGATACTCAGGCATTGACAGGCGATGCGTAAACGCCAATAATCCCCCGCTTTCCATAGGTTTCATCGTGGGTAATTCGTGACGGCCCTTGTGTTCGGGGCCGTCTGCCGTTTTGGAGAGCGATCATGATCACCCCAGTATTGCCTAGCTACGCCAGATTCGACCTTGCCTTTGAGCGGGGTGAAGGCGCCTATCTGTGGACCACTGGCGGCGAGCGATTTCTGGATATGGTGGCGGGGCTTGCGGTGAACGGGCTTGGCCATGCGCATCCCGTACTGGTGAACGCGCTCAAGGCGCAGGCGGAGAAACTGTGGCACACTTCCAATCTCTACCGCATTCCGGGGCAGGAGCGCCTTGCGGAACGCCTGGTTGCGGCAAGTTTCGCCGATACCGTGTTTTTCTGCAATTCCGGTGCAGAAGCGGTGGAATGTTCGATCAAGATGGCGCGCATCCATCACCACGCCAAGGGCAATCCGGAGCGTTACCGGCTGATCACCCTGGAGGGCGCGTTTCATGGGCGCACCCTCGCCGCCATCGCCGCCGGGGGGAATGAAAAGCATCTGAACGGTTTTGGCCCCAAGGTGGACGGGTTCGATCAGGTGGCCTATGGCGATCCCGCCGCTATCGCCGCCGCCATCGGGCCGCAAACCGCAGGCGTGTTGCTGGAGCCGGTGCAGGGGGAGGGCGGCGTCCGTCCGGCCTCGACGGGCTATCTGAAAGCCCTGCGGGAGCTGTGCGACGCCCATGGAATCCTGCTGTTGTTCGATGAAGTGCAATGCGGCATGGGCCGCACCGGAAAACTGTTCGCCCATGAATGGAGCGGCGTGACCCCGGACATCATGGCGGTGGCGAAGGCGATCGGCGGCGGCTTTCCCATGGGGCTTTGCCTCGCGACGGAAAATGCCGCCCAGGGCATGACCGCCGGGTCCCACGCATCGACCTATGGGGGCAACCCCCTGGCCTGCGCCGTTGGCAATGCGGTTCTGGATGTGATGCTGGCGGACGGGTTCATGGACCGGGTGGTGACGGCGGGCCTTTATCTGAAACAGCAGTTGGCCATGCTGCGGGACAAACATCCCACAATTATCGAAAGCGTCAATGGCGAAGGCCTGATGATCGGCATCAGGATGAAAGTGCTCAATACGGATATGGTGAAGGCCCTGCTCGGTGAAAAAATGCTGTCCGCCGCCGCCGGGGACAATCAGGTGCGTTTGCTGCCGCCACTGAACATCACCGATGCAGAAATGGGCGAGGCGATCGCCGCCATCGACCGGGCCTGCGCAAAGCTGGGCGCGGCGTCATGACCAGGGGCAAAGCGCCGCGGCACTTCCTCGATCTGCATGAGGTGGCCGCCAGCGAATTGCGGGGCATATTGGCGCATGCCCATGCGCTGAAAGCCGGACGCAATGGCAGGAGCAAGGCCCGGCCCGATGATGACGCGCCCCTGAAGGGCGAAGTTCTGGCGATGATTTTCGAAAAATCCTCGACCCGCACCAGGGTGTCGTTCGACGTCGCCATGCGGCAGCTGGGCGGCCAGACCATCAATCTGGGCGCCAATGAGCTGCAATTGGGACGGGGCGAAAGCATCGCCGATACGGCGCGGGTGCTGTCGCGTTATGTCGACGCGATCATGATCCGGACCACCAAACATGAAAAACTTCTGGAGCTCGCCGCCAACTCAGAAGTGCCGGTGATCAATGGTCTTACGGATGCGACCCACCCCTGCCAGATCATCGCCGATCTGATGACGTTTGAGGAAAAACGCGGCCCCATCAAAGGGCGGAGCGTCGCCTGGTGTGGCGACGGCAATAATGTGGCGGCGAGCTGGATTCACGCCAGCGCCCAGTTCGGATTTGAGCTGCGCATCGCCTGTCCGGCCGAACTGGCCCCGGATGCGCAGGCGCTTGCCTGGGCGCGGGGGGCGGGGGCGAAAATCACCGTCACCCAGGACGCCCATGACGCCGTGCGGAATGTGGATTGCGTCGTCACTGACACCTGGGTCTCCATGGGGGATACGGATGTGGCCCGGCGGCATAATCTGCTCCGCCCCTATCAGGTGGACGGGAAGCTGATGGCGCAGGCCGCCAAGGATGCGATTTTCATGCATTGCCTGCCCGCCCATCGCGGTGAGGAAGTCACCGCCGAGGTCATTGACGGGCCGCAATCGGCGGTGTTTGACGAAACCGAAAACCGCCTGCATGGGCAAAAGGCGATTCTGAGCTGGTGTCTCGCCTGATGCAGCCGGCGCATGATTACGAGCCGGATGACGTCGTGCTGCCCTTCGCGGTGGAGAACGCGGATGTGCGCGGGCGCATCACGCGCCTCGGCCCGCTGGCGGATGAAGTGTTGCGCCGCCACGCCTATCCCGAAGCCGTCTCGCATTTGCTGGGTGAAGCGCTGTGCCTTCTGGCGCTTCTGGGCAGCACGCTGAAAATCAGGGGCTCTCTGAGCCTTCAGACGAAAGGCGATGGCCCTGTGCGCCTGCTGATCGCGGATTGCGTCAGCGATGGCGGGGGAAAGGTGAATCTGCGCGGCTATGCGGGGTTTGACCGGGAGGCGGATTATACGGGGCTGGATCATGCTTTCTCCCGGCTGGTCGGGCAGGGCTATTTCGCCCTGACCATTGATCCGGGTGGGGATGCGGACCGCTATCAGGGAATTGTGGCGCTGGAAGGGGCGTCGCTCAGTGAATGCGCGGAGCGCTATTTTCTCACTTCCGAGCAGATTCCGACTTCCATCAAACTCGCGGTGGGCAGGGTCTATGCGCGGGAAGCCGGGCGTTTTGCTCCGGAAGCGGATGCCGGCCACTGGCGGGCGGGCGGCGTCATGATCCAGCATCTGCCCCGGCGGCAGGACCTTGTCCGCGCCCCGGAAGATCCCCTGGACGAACATGAAGACTGGCGCCGGTGCAGGATATTGATGCAGACGGCGTCAGAGGCGGAATTGCTGGAGCCCCGTCTGGCCAGCGAAGAGCTGTTGTACCGGCTTTTTCACGAAGACGGGGTGCGGGTGTTTCCAGGCGCCCGCGCCGTTTTTGGATGCCGCTGTTCGCGCGAACGGCTTGCCGGGCTTTTGCGCCAATATCCGCGCGAGGAGCTTGCCGAACTTCTTCAGGATGGGCATATCACCGGTAATTGCGAATTTTGCAACGAAGCCTACCGCTTCACTCTGGAGGAGCTTGTCCCGGAGATGGCCCCATGAGCTTTATGGATGCCGGAGCCGCCGTCAGGCGGCGCATGATCCTGGCAGTAGCCGCGCTTTCCCTGGCCGCCCTATCTGCGGCCTGTCAGCAAACCACCGCCGCGCAGAAACCCGTCACCCCGTCAACCCGGCCGCCCCTGGTCCTGACGGCGGACAGTATCGTGCTGGAGGAACGCTATCCAGCCCCGGGCGAGCAGCCGGGTGAGGAGAGAAATCTGGCGCTGACGCCTGCCGGCGCGGTGCGGGATTGGGTAAAGACCCGCCTGCGCGCAGACGGGACCCCCGGCCAGATCCGGGTCATTCTGCTGGATGCGCGGGTGACGCGCAAGGAACTGGCGGTGCAGAAAGGTCTGAAGGGGGCTTTCAGCGACGATCAGAAATACCGTTATGACGGACATTTACATCTGCGCGTCGAGTATAATCCCGTCAGCGGGTCGCGGCCCTCATCCTATGCCGAAGCAGAGGCGAGGGCGTTCTTCACGGTCCCCGAAGGGGCCAGCGTCAATCAGCTGGAGCAGCAGTCCACGGCGATGGTGCGGGATCTGATGCTGCGGTTGGAGCTGGAACTGGAAAACAATATGTTGCGCTATATGCCGGGGGTTCTGCGGTGAGGGATGACCGCAAAGACCTAGCCCTGGCGCGCCTTGAAGCGCGGATTGGTCTTGTTGATCACATAAACCTTGCCTTTGCGGCGCACAATACGGCAATCTTTATGCCGGACCTTGAGTGAGCGCAGAGAACTTCTTACTTTCATAGCGTGTAACCTGTATTAAAAAAAAGTGTGTTTGGCGGCTGGACCGCATGGGACAGGCGGGGGAAACTAGTCCCCGCAACGGCCGATGTCAAGCCAGTGTGGTGGAAATAACGAATGCAACTGTTCATCTATGAACCGGCCTATCGGCGGCTTCAAAGTGAGATTCACGCCATCTGTCCGCAAGTGCGCCCAATTCTGATTTACAAGGACTGCCGCGTGGAGCTGGATGGCAGGGAACTGCCGCCTGCGGAATTCAAGCCCGAAGCCGCCTGGATCAGCCCGGATCTGTTTTTCAGCCCCGCGGCGCGGGATTTTTTCCGCCTGTTGCTTGGCGGACCACGGCTGAAATGGCTGCAATCGGCGGCCGCGGGTTTTGATAATCCGATTTTTCAGGATCTGGCGAAAAAGACGGAGATCTATACCAACAGCAATGGCGCGGCCAAATCCATCGCCGAATTCATCTTCGCCAATGTAATCGAATATTTTCAGCCTTTCGCAAAACGCCGGGACGCCCAGCGCGCGCATGACTGGAAGCGGTTCCAGTTCCGCGACATTGCCGGTACGGAATGGATGATTATCGGCTATGGCAATATCGGCCAGCAAACAGGCATTCGGGCCCGGGCGTTCGAAGCGCGGGTAACCGGCGTGCGCCGCCATCCCACTGGCGGCGAGCCTGCCGACGCCATGCTGCGGCCGGAGGAAATGCTGGACGCGCTGCCTGGAATGGACGTGGTGGTGCTGACCGCCGATTCAAACGACAGCACGCGGCATCTGGTCAACGCGGATTTTCTGGCCGCGATGAAACCCCGGTCCGTACTTGTGAACATTGCCCGCGGCGCCTTGATCGATGAAACCGCTCTGCTGGAAAGTCTTTCGCGGGGCAAGCCGGGCTACGCCATACTCGATGTGTTCGAAACCGAGCCTCTGCCAAAGGAAAGCCCCTTCTGGGATCATCCCAATGTGCGGGTTACCGCCCATTGCGCTGCGTCAAGCCCCATGATGGAGCCACGGGGAGATGCGGTTTTCTTACGCAACCTCGCGCATTATACCGCCAAAGAGCCCCTTGAGTTGCAAGTGAGGTTTTAATTCTCTTTTAACGCCTAAATCGGTTATAGTTACTACCAACAGGAAGGCCTAGGGCCCGTTTCGAGGGTTAGATGAAAATTCTATGCGTTGATGACCATTGGGTTTCACGAACCGGCCTGCGTCACTTATTGTCCCGTTTGCCGCGCCCGGTTAACGTATTTCTGGAAGCCAGCAGCTTCAGTGAGGCGCGGGAGCTGGCTGTGCAGCACACCGACATCGATCTGATCCTGCTGGACCTGCTGATGCCGGATGGTTCAGGATTTGACGAAATCTCGGCGCTTGCGAAAATCGTCCCCCATGTGCCTATTATCATCGTCTCCATGGCGGAGGGACGTGAGGATGTGATCCGCGCCCTTGACGCGGGCGCCATGGGTTTTGCGCCCAAATCCGCGCCGGGCGATACCGTTCTCAACGCGATTGAGACGGTGCTGCGGGGTGAAATCTATATTCCGCAGCAGGTTTTTGGCGCGGCGTCCGTAAACGCCCCTGCTCCGCCGCCCTTACGACGCAAAACAAAGATGTCTGTAAACAACGCCGCCGCGGCGGCGCGAATCCCCTCTTTGACCCGCAGGCAGCAGCAGGTGTTTGAATTATTGGGGGCGGGCAATTCCAATTCAGCGATCGCAAATATATTAGGAATATCCGAGCATACTGTCGCCATCCATGTTTCAGCCATTCTGAAGACGTTGAATGTGGAAAACCGCACCCAGGCCGCCCTGGTCATCACCTCCAGTTAGGCCTGAAGTCTTCCGGCCCCTGAGGGTCCGAGCGCTGTTGTCATTTATGGGTTAAGTACAGGACGCCGATGCTGAAACCGGATAATCTGTTTTTTATTATTGGCTCTCCTCGTTCGGGAACTACATGGATAGGAAAAATTTTTGATAGCCATCCCGGCGTCATCTACCGTCATGAACCCGACGCCGTAAATCTGGGCAAGCCCATTCCCTTCATCTGCAATGATGTGGATATGTACAGGGAGAAGGGGGCCGCCTATATGCAGGAGCTTGCCCTTGTCCGCGATGCAAGGACAAATGGAAAGCCGCCCATATTTTCAAAGAATTTCCGGAACGATTTTCTTTCCAATTACCGCACCTTGTGTATTTACGCCTTGCGCTATGGCGGCGCGGTCATCCCTTCGTTCAATCGTTGGGCCGTACCTGATTTTACCGGCCCTTCGCAGCCCAGAATCGTGATCAAATCCGTCAGCGCTCTGGGCCGGGCGGGGCTTTTCATGGCGGCGCGTTCAGACAGCCGCATCCTTCATATCCTGCGCCATCCCTGCGGACATGTGGGCTCGGTTCTGCGCGGGGAGCGATTGAACAAGATGGCGCCTTTCCCTCTGGATTTCGTCAATGCGGATAGCGCCTCTCATTATGATCTCAGCATACAGAAACTTGAAAAAATGACGTTTCTCGAACAGGCGGCGTGGCGCTGGGTTATTTTCAACCATAAGGCCATGCAGGATCTGGAGGGCAATGATCAGGTCATGACGCTGGTTTACGAGGATTTATGCGCGGATCCAATGGCGGTGACCCGCAGGCTTTTCGATTTTGCAGGTCTTTCCTGGCACAAGCAGACGGAAGAGTTTCTTCATTCAAGCACCCATTCCGGGGATGGCAAGGCCTATCACACAGTTTATCAGGACCCTTTGGCGGCGGCGAACAAATGGCGTAGCGAGCTCAGCAGGGACCAGATCAGCGCCATCGCGGCCATCGTGCGTGACACCGTGCCGGGGCGCCTTTTCAGCTATGACTAAACCTTGGTTAAAGGGCGGTTTCCCTAACGCCTAGTCTTGCCCCTATCGGCGCAAATTCTCTTCCGAACCCCTTGCGCATTTCTGAATAGCCTGAGAACATGGTCATCTGAGGCGAAGTTTTCTCAGAGAGATCAACAGGCGCCGTCACTGGCGACTAAGGAATGGGCTGGTTCCACCGGATTGCGTGGGCGTTTTTGGCTCATGCGGCCCTGGAGACAGCCACAGACAGGGAGAACAGCTCATGAGTGGCGGCGCGCTTCGCAGTCATCCGGGTTCCAGATGCATTGCCCTGGCCGGACCCTATCTTTCCGGCAAGACGACCCTCCTTGAAAGCATCCTGCATGTGTGCGGCGCGACCACGCGTAAGGGAAGTGTTGCCGATGGCAGCACCCTGGGAGACAGTTCTCCTGAAGCCCGTAGTCATCACATGAGCGTCGAGGCGAATATCGCCTCCTGTGAATATCTGGGAGACCGCCTCCATTTCATCGATTGCCCGGGATCGATCGAGTTCATCCAGGAAAGCCTGAACGCCGTACAGGGCTGTGACGCTGCGGTGATCGTTTGCGAACCTGACGCCGGCAAGCTGCTGGCCCTGCAGCCATTTCTGCATTATCTGCAAACCCACAGGATTCCGCATTTTCTTTTCGTCAACAAGATCGACCAGGCGAAGGGGCAGATCCGTGACCTTCTTGCGGCTCTGCAGCCGGCGAGCGCGGCGCCGCTGGTTCTCCGGCAGGTTCCGATCTGGAATGAGGGAATCGCAAAGGGGTTTATAGACCTGGCGCTGGAGCGCGCCTATGTGTACCGCGAACACGCGCCTTCGGAAATCATCGAAAGCCCCGCCGAAATGCAGGAGCGGGCCAAGGCCGCGCGTTATGAGATGCTGGAGCGTCTGGCGGATTATGATGACGCCCTGATGGAAGAGCTGCTGTCGGACATAGCCCCGGAGCGTGATGAGGTGTTCGTGAATCTGAGCCGCGATTTCGCGGCCGCCCAGATCGTTCCCGTATTGCTGGGCTCTGCGCTGAATGATAATGGGGTGCGCCGTCTGCTCAAGGCGCTGCGTCATGAAACCCCGCCGGTGACTGCGCTCGCCGCGCGCAGGCAGGCGGAAACCGCAAAGGGCGCCTTGTGCCATATCCTGAAAACCACCCATACGGCCCATGCGGGAAAGCTGTCCATAGGCCGCGTCCTGTGCGGAAAATTACGGGACGGCGACACGGTCTATTCAGCCGGCGGAGAATCATCGCGGATTGCGGGGGTTTTTCATATGATGGGCAGTCAGGCGAACAAATGCGCGGATGCGGAAGCGGGCGATCTCGTCGCTCTTGGCAAGCTGGATCCTGTGCGGACCGGCGACATCATCGCAACCCAGCGTCAGGAGGCGCCGCAGGACTGGAGCCGTCCTGAACCACTGGCGCCCGTCTACAGCGTTGCGGTGTCCGTGGCCGATCACAAGGACGAGGTGAAGCTCACTTCCGCTATCGCCAGGATCAGCGAGGATGATCCCTCCATCCAGCTCATTCACAGCGCGGAAACCCATGAGTTGCTGCTGAACGGGCAGGGCGAGATGCATTTGCGTATTGCGCTGGAGCGGTTGCGCAACCGCTATGGGCTGAGCGTGGAGACCAGCATCCCGACGGTGCCTTACCGCGAAGCCATCCGTAAACCAGCGGTGCAGCGCGGCCGTCATAAACGCCAGAGCGGCGGGCATGGCCAGTTTGGCGATGTGGTCCTGGATATCCGTCCGCTCCCGCGCGGCGAGGGATTTGTGTTCGAGGATAAAATCACGGGCGGCGTGGTGCCGCGCAATTATATACCGGGGGTGGAGGCGGGGGTGCGCGATTACCTGCAACGCGGACCACTGGGCTTTCCCGTTGTCGATGTCGCGGTGGCGCTCATTGATGGTTCGTATCATACGGTGGATTCGTCCGAACAGGCGTTCCGCACGGCCGGGCGCCTTGCAATGCAGGAGGCGATGCCCAATTGCGCGCCGGTTCTGCTGGAGCCTATTCTGCATGTGGAGATTGTCGTGCCCAATGAAGCGACGGCAAAGGTCAACGGGATTGTTTCCTCGCGGCGCGGACAGATCTTGGGGTATGATGCGCGCGCGGGATGGCCTGGCTGGGATCAGATCAGCGCACATATGCCCCAGGCGGAGTTGCGGGATCTGATCACCGAATTGCGGTCGGTCAGCCAGGGGGTTGGCGCCTATAACTGGCGTTTCGATCATCTGCAGGAACTGACCGGACGGCTGGCCGAGGAGATCGTCGCCAGCAGAAAGGCCGCTTAGACTGAACCCTATCTACAGGCCCGAGTGCATTCAGGGATGAAGAATGATACGCGCGAAGCCTTGTTACGCCCCCTGTTCGCACAGGCGCTTTCCGGCGACAAAAGGGCGTATGAGAAACTGCTGAACGAGATCGCGGGATTTGCCCGGAATTATGTTCGCCGCAGGCTCGCCAGCCCTACGGACCATGATGACGTGGTGCAGGAAATTCTGCTGTCCGTGCACAAGGCCCTGCACACCTACGACCCCGCCCGTCCGTGCCTTCCCTGGCTTGCGGCGATCATGCATTACCGTCTGAGCGACTGGTTGCGCAAGCATTACAGCATCCGGGCGGTCAGGACCCTGTCTGCAGATCACGCCGGGGATGTTTTTGATCAGATCGCATCCGATGAGGTAACCGCTGATCCATTCGCGTACGAATCCCTGGAAAAGGCGGTTGAAACGCTTCCTCGGGGACAGCAGGCGGTCATACAGGCCATGTATCGTGAGGAATTGACGGTCAGGGAAACCAGCGAGAAACTGGGCATGAGTATTTCAGCGGTAAAAGTGACCGCGCACCGGGCTTATCGGAAGCTGCGAATGCGGCTGGAGGGAGAATGAATACGCAGACCCTGGCGGCGCAACTGGCAAGCCGTCATCAACCGGTAAAACCCATCTCCTTTGGGCGCATCTGTCTTGAATGGGCGTCGGTCACCGCGATAAGTTTCGCTGCGCTTGTCTTTTACTATGGCGGTTTTCGGGCGGATTTGTCCGCGCGGCTGTTAGAGCCGTTCTTTACCGCAGAAATTGCGCTGAACTTTCTGCTGGTCGTGGTCGCCGGGCTCAGCGCCACGGCGTGCGCCTATCCGGACCGGGCCAGGACCCGCATGCACCAGATCCTGCTCTGGATCGTGTTTACGGGTTACAGCGCGATTTTTTTAATGGCCGCCTTTCACCGGCCGGACCTTGCCGGACCGGCGTCCGGGCATGAACCCCATGGGCTGGAATGCCTGCAATGCCTTCTTGCCTTCGCCATCATTCCGGCGTGCTGGATGTCATGGCGCTTGCGGCAACTGGCCTGCGTCAAACCGATGCAGATGGGATTTACGGCCATATTGATGGCGATGGCGACGGGCGGGCTGGGCGTCCGGCTTCTTGAAAGCGGTCACCTGCAGGATGGGCTGATGCTCACCCATTATCTTCCCATCCTCCTGCTTTCCGGCGCGGGGCTGCTTTTGGGTGGGAAATTTTTCCGCTGGTAAGGTAACCCCCGCGAAGGGGCCTGCGAATATCTGATGGAAATCTGCTCCTGACATGGCTGGAAAGCTGCGAATGGTTCTAAGAATTTTTGGCGCGGCAAGCCTGGCGGCTGGCGCTTTGCTGCTGCTCGCGGATATGCATATCAGCGCGACGGGACTGAGCTACCGTCCCACGGCGCTGGGCGTTTACTGGCATCATTGGGATGCCGCCAGCCTCAATCTGCTGCAGGCCGCCGTCGAGCGCTACATCCTGCCACAATTATGGAGTCATGTGCTGCTTCCGCTGCTTCTGTCGCCGGCGTGGATGCTTGCGGCGGGGTTAGGCGCAGCGCTGACCGCCTTTAC
>DMKG01000175.1 GCA_003454415.1 Alphaproteobacteria bacterium | reverse complement strand
TCGACAGTGTGGAAGAGACCGCAATACCGTTCCATGCTTCGGCCATCAGAAAAATGTGCATGGCAAAGAACTTTTTCGCGGGTTCAGATGGGCGATGACTCTGCTGATCAACCCTTCCGAATTAGCTTGGACTTTAACCACCTTCCGGTAATGGAATCAAGGGTGACCATGCCGGATCGGAAGCGTCGCCCAGAGTAGGCACCTCTCTTTCGTTATAGCCGGTAAGATCAACGGAATGCAGGCGTACACTACCCCCGCGCCCCCTGGAATCAGATGGCGCCTCCCTGAAGAACATTAGCACGCGGCCGTTTGGTGACCAGGTCGGACCTTCGTCCAGGAAACTTTCAGTCAGCAACCGCTCGCCACTGCCGTCAGGGCGCATGACGCCAATATAGAACCTTCCCTTATAAATTTTTGTAAACGCGATCAGATCTCCGCGCGGGGACCACACCGGCGTGGCGTAGCGCCCATCGCCGAAACTGATGCGTTTCACATCGCTTCCGTTTGACCGCATGACATAGATCTGCTGCGTTCCACCCCGGTCAGAATTGAACGTAACATATTGCGAATCATGAGAAAAAGACGGGGACGTATCAATCGCCGGACTATCTGTCAGGCGGGTGACAGCCCGTGTGCGCAGGTTCATCACATAGATGTCGGAATTGCCATTTCTGGCCAGACTCATGATCACGCTATCGCCGCTGGGGGAAAACCGCGGCGCAAAGGTCATCCCGGGAAAGTCCCCCAGAACCTCCTGCTGACCCGTGTTGATGTCGTAAATATAGACCCTGGGCTTGTCGTTGAAATAGGACAGATAGGTGATCTGTTGGGTCGTGGGGCTGAAACGCGGGGTCAGAACCAGATGTCTGCCGCTGGTCAGGAAACGCTGATTGGCGCTGTCCTGATCCATGATGGATAGGCGTTTCACACGTGCGTCTTTTGGGCCACTCTCTGAAACAAAAACGATGCGGGTGTCGAAGTAACCGCTCTCCCCCGTCAGACGTTCATAGATTTTATCCGAGATCAGATGCGCGACTCGACGCCAATTGTCCGGCCGGGTAAAGAACACCCGTCCCTCCATCTGCTGCTCTCCAAAAACATCCCAGAGACGAAACTCCACCCGAAGCCTGCCATCGGCTTCCGAAGTCACGGCGCCTGTCACAAGCGCCTGCGCATTGATTAGCCGCCAGTCGCCAAAGCGGGGCAAAACCCCTATCGCATCGGGCTTCTGGATGAAACTTTTCGGATCAAGCGGGCGGAAAAGCCCCGACCGCGAAAGGTTGGCGCTGATCACGCCGGAAACGTCCGAACCAATGCCGGCCTCTTTCGGTCCCGCCCCATTGAACACAGGGATGGCGATGGGCATCGGCTCCACGTTTCCCTGGGTAATGTCGATGCGCAATTGCGCCTGCGCCGCCTGCCATCCGGTGACCGGCAGCAACATCATCAGGACTGCGATCAGCAGCTCCGCCAACTTCCTCGGGTGAATTTTCATCATTTCATCCATTCAACATGCTTCGGGGGTCAAAATTAAGTTCTATGTCGCGCCAACGGTCATATTTCTCCGCCGGCAAATTCTTGAAGGGCTCACATTTCATGATCGCCCGCACGGCGGATTCCGCGGCGGTGCGAAAGGCCTCTTCACCTGGCATGCTCATTCGCAGGGTGTCCACCACTTCTGGCGGCTGCGCAAGCCCTCCATCGCGACGCAGATAGATACGCACCCGCACCATCAGATTTTCCGCATACCGCGCCCCGGCGGGAACGCTCCAGCATTGCTCCACCTGGGCGCGGATCGCGTCGATTTCGCTCAGGGTCATCTGCGCCGATGTGGTGGGCCGCACCGCTTCCGTGGGCGGCAATTCATCGGCGGTTTCCGGTTTCGTTTCCGTATCCGCCTGCTGCGCCTTTTCGGCGGGCAGTTTATCCAGCAGCGCCGCAATTTTCTTGAGGTCGAAATTCTCTTTCTTTTCCTCCTGTTGCGGCTGGCGTTTGGGCTTCACCTTAGGACGCGGTCCATCCACCTTCACCACGCGTTCAGGCTCTGGTTTCGTCTCAGGCTTGGGTTCGGCTTTTTCCGGGGTCGGGACTTTCACGGCGTCCGGAACCGGAACAGGCTCGGCTTCCGGTTCCGGAGGCGGCGGAGGCGGCGCAGGTTTGGGCTTTTCCGGCGCCGGCTTGGCTTCAGGCTTGGGTTCGGGTTTTTCAACCGGTTTCTTTTGGGGCTCCGGACGCACCGGAATATTGGTCTTTTCCGCCACTGTGGCCAATTCCACCGGTATGGCCTCGGCCGGGGGTTCCCAGTCGGGGTTGAATAAAGGCAGGCCAAACACCGACAACAGCAGTAGAAGGAGATGTAGGGCCAAGGAAAAAAGCGTCGCTCTGCGCATCGCGAATTATTTCTTGTCCGGTTTAACCGTGCCTGGAGTTTCCGTAATCAGCGCCACCTTTGTGAAGCCTGCCGAAGTGATCCGCCCCATTACCTGCATCACCCTGCCATAATCTATGGCGTGATCCCCCCGCACATAGATGCGGGTGTCAGGCTTGTTTTCAGTAATCGCCTGAAGACGGGCGACGAGCTCGTCAAGCTCGATCGCGGTGTTCTGCAAAAAAATCTGCCCGTCCGCCTTGATGCTTATCGCCAGTGGCTCGGTCTTTTCCGTAAGCGGGGCGGCTTCGGTTTTTGGCAGTTCCACGGGCACCCCGACGGTCAGCAAAGGGGCCGCCACCATGAAGATGATCAGCAGCACCAGCATCACGTCCACCATGGGGGTGACGTTGATCTCGCTCATGGACGGTTTTCTGTGACCGCCCTTCGACTTTCGCGATGACAGACCACCCATGCCCATTAATCCATTTCCTCTTCGATCCGGCGGGAGAGCACGGCGGAGAATTCCTCCGAAAAACCCTCCAGGCGCTCACTGTAACGGCCAAGCTGGGTGTTGTAGCGGTTATAGGCGATCACCGCAGGAATGGCCGCGAACAGGCCCAGCGCCGTCGCAAACAGCGCTTCGGCTATGCCGGGCGCGACCACGGCAAGCGAGGTATTGTGGCTGCGGGCGATCGCCTGAAAACTGTTCATGATGCCCCAGACGGTGCCGAACAGGCCGATAAAAGGCGCGGTTGAACCAACCGTCGCCAGAAAATCCAGATAGCGCTCCAGCGCCGCGATCTCCCGTGAAAGCGTGACCGACATGATTTTATCGATACGCTCGCGCAGACTTCCGCTTATGCCGCTGACAGCGGCCCTGGGCCCGCTGGCGCGTATCCACTCCCGCATCGCCGCAACGAACACCAGGGCCATCGGGTGGCTGGCGCGGGGGGCCACTCTCTCATACAGTTCTTCCAGCGAATTACCGGACCAGAACACTTCTTCAAAACGGTCCGCCTGTGCGAAGACGCGGCGGAAACGCATGAATTTATCGAAGATGATCGCCCATGACCAGAAGGACGCCAGCACCAGCAGAATCATGACCAGCTTGACGACGATATCGGCCCGCATGAACAGGCCCCACATGGAAAAATCAACAACTGAAGCCCCAGCAGCCTGCGAAATAATTTCTTGCTCCATTTATCCTTCCTTGCAGGAGAATTTATGCCCGCGACAGCAGCCTGGCGTCTTCCTGTTGACGGAGGCGCCCACCATCAAGCCACGCCGCGCCAAGCGCGACGCGTCCATGAACGAAACACCCGGTTCAATAGAGATCGCAAGCATTCCCGGGGCTCCTATGGCGTGTAGCGTGCTGACAGCTCCTGAAATGCGCAACATCGTAACGCGTCCGTCCGGCCTTCGCGTTAAGGGCCGAAAATGGCGCAAATATGGCGAATCACCGAAGCCCGGCAGGTTGCTTTAACAAATCCCGAGACGACTGTCTTTATCTAAACCTTTGCAGTAGGAGACGCCGCCCCGCCTTCTTCATCCTGCTCATTCTGGCTGATCAGCAGATCCAGTTGGGCGGCGGTGCGGGAAGAGGGCCGTCCAAGATGGGCAAAGGCCGCGGCGCTTATCACTCTGCCGCGAGGGGTCCTGGCCAGCAGCCCCTGCTGGATGAGGTAAGGCTCGATAATATCCTCCAGCGCGTCCCGCGGCTCGCTCAGCGCGGCGGCAAGGGTTTCGACACCCACCGGGCCGCCGTCAAAACTGGTGGCGATCAGCTCCAGATAGCGCCGGTCCATGGCGTCCAGTCCGCGCGCGTCCACTTCCAGCCGGCCCAACGCCGCATCCGCCTCTTGCGCGCCAATGGCCCGGTCGCCCGCTACCGCGGCGAAATCCCGCACCCGCCGCAACAGCCTTCCCGCC
>DMKG01000018.1:497-7152 GCA_003454415.1 Alphaproteobacteria bacterium | reverse complement strand
CGTGTGCTCTTCCGATCTCACCTGGTCGGCAAGAGGGACGCGTTAAGGAACAGGCCGGGTGTATAGGCGATCTTCGTCACGGCCGCATCCATCGGAATGCGGTTTACATGGCAGTTGAACACGTTCATGAAAATACTGACCCTGGTCATCTCGGGTTCAGCCATCTCCAGTTCAACGGGCGGCGGAACACTGGCGATGGCGGAGACCACCCCATCCGCGGGGCTGATGATCAACCCTTCGCGCTGCGGGGTAATCCGAACCGGATCCCGGAAAAAATAGGCGCACCAGCAGGTCATGAGTACGCCGAACCAGCCAAGAGGATCATATATCCAGAACAGGACGAATGTCGCCGCCAGAAAAATCGCGATAAAGCGGTGCCCTTCACGATGGATCGGCACAAAAATCGAAGTCAGTACTTCCATGCTGATGATTTACTCTGTTGTGATCGAAACAGGTCACTTCCAAGGGGACGCTTTCACGAGCCGTCAGCCAGTGGCCGCAGCCCCATTCAGTTTACCCTTTTCGCATGTTTAAGTTAAGCAGTGGATTTGACCAGAAGTTTTTCCGGCAGGAGTGGGTCCAGAGCGCCCGCCGCCCTATCAGCCTCCTCCTGGCGGCGCCATAGGCCTGCATAGGCTCCGCCCTGCCGCAAAAGCGCTTCATGCTTCCCGCGCTCTATGATACGGCCCTGATCCAGCACCAGAATTTCATCTGCATTAATGATGGTAGACAGGCGATGTGCAATGACGAGCGTCGTCCGGTTGATAGAAATCTCGGCCAGAGAGGCCTGAATTTCGCGCTCCGTATGGATATCCAGCGCGGAGGTGGCCTCATCGAGAATCAGAACGGGAGGATTTTTCAAGATCGTCCGGGCGATGGCGACCCGCTGTTTCTCGCCGCCGGATAATTTCAACCCCCTTTCCCCCACCCGGCTTTGCATGCCCTGGGGAAGGCTGGCGATGAAATCGGCAATCCGCGCGAGCCGGGCCGCCTCGGCAATTTCGGCGTCATCCGCCTCGGGCCTGCCATAACGGATGTTATACCCAATGGTGTCGTTGAAGAGGACCGTGTCCTGTGGAACGATGCCGATGGCCGCGCGAAGCGAGCGCTGCGTCACCTGCCTGATATCCTGCCCATCTATCAGTATACGTCCGCCGCTGACATCGAAAAAACGATATAGCAGACGCGAAATGGTGGACTTTCCGGCGCCGGTGGGACCAACAATCGCCACCCTCTGGCCGGCGGGAATGGTGAAGGACACATCATGCAAAATCACACGCCCCGCATCATAAGCAAAGCGCACATTCTCAAATCGGATTTCGCCGCCACGGACCTGAAGAGGCGCAGCCCCCGGCGCGTCAGTTATTTCCGGCGCTTCCTCCATCAGTTTGAACATCGTCTCCATATCCACCAGGGACTGCCTGATCTCCCGGTAAACCGACCCAAGCAGGTTCAGCGGAACAAAAAGCTGCACCAGCATCGCATTGACCAGCACGAAATCCCCTATCGTGCGCTGCCCTGACATGATCCCCGAAGCGGCAAGCCACATCATCAGGACCAGACCCGCGGCAATGATGACGCCCTGTCCCGTGTTCAGAAAGGACAGGCTTTTATTCGTGGTGATGGAAGCCTTTTCATACCCCGCAAGAGAGATGTCATACCGCCTGCTTTCGTGATCCTCATTGCAGAAATATTTGACGGTTTCAAAATTCAGCAGACTGTCGATGGCCTTCGTGTTGGCTTCCGTATCGCGGTCATTCATGACCCGCCGGTGTACCGTGCGCCATTCGGTAACCGCGAAAGTAAACCACACATAGACCCCGATCGTGGCGATGACCGCAAGCATATGCCAGACGTCAAAAACATACAGAAAGATGCCGGCGACAATCACGATTTCGAGAAGCGTCGGCGCAATATTGAACAGGCTGAAGCGCAGCAGATAATCGATCCCCTTGGTGCCGCGGTCGATAATCCGGCTCAGCCCGCCAGTGCGCCGGTCCAGATGAAACCGCAGGGACAGGGCGTGCATATGCTGAAAGGTGATGAGCGCCAATTGCCGCGCCGCGTTCTGGCTGACATCCGCGAAAACCGCATCACGCCCCTGGGCGAAGATCTGTTGAAGCGCCCGGGCGAAACCATAGGCCAGGATGAGGGTAAGGGGAACCGCCAGAATATCGAGATTGGCGGCCAGACGAATGGCCGTATTCGGGCCGGCGGCGGCATTTGCGGCGCCCCACTGGTTTAAGCTATCGACGGCAGCCTTGAACAGAAAGGGGACATAGACCGTGACGATCTTCGACGCCAGCAGCAAGACCACCGCAAAAATCACCCGGATGCGAAGGTCCTTCCGACCCGCCGGCCATAAATATGGGATGATGGTCTGGAGGGTCTTCCACTGATTTTCAGGAACCGGTGTTTCAGCACCGTTCCCAGCAAGCGATCGCACGGTTGCTATCTGCCTCCAGAAAGAGAGAGTATGAGCTCATAGTATAGCGCACAGAAAAACGGGGCCAAGGTAGTCCCTCAGCCCCGGAATTTCCATACAAAAGGGAGGGCGCTATATTTCAGCGGACTCCAATGCGGCGAATATAATCAGGGGTATAGCGCTCCATCGTCAGCTCATCCGCCGAATGATTGATGGAAGGCTCCTGGTTGAAGAATTCCTGCGCCGTATAGCGTCCCGCATTCAGATCATACACGATGGCGCCTGCTGTATTGCAGGCCGGGACCGCATAGTGGACATAGGGGAACTGCTCCTGCACGCGCCAGATCTTGCCACGGCCGTCATAGTTTGAGCTGGCGACGGTATTAAAGGAATCCTCATCCTGCCAGAATACGCGTTTGGAATAGATGTGCCGTGTTTCCGAACGCAACCTTGCCGTAATCACATGGGTTCTGTGCAGTTCGTACCGCGCATGATCCTGATTAGCAACGATGGGCCTGAAGAGATCCTTGTATTGCACCTCCTTGCTGGCCTGACGATAGCTGTTATAGCCGATGATCGTTTCAGAGCGGCCATTATAGGTCCAGTCATACCGGTCGAGCGCCCCGTTGAACATATTGAACTGATCGACAGTGGAAAGACCATCGTCATTGAAGCTGGGATTGTCATAGGCGATATTCGGCGCCCGGCGGACGCGGCGCGTTCCGGGGCTGTAAACCCAGGCCTTCCGCTGTCCCTTCACCGCATCGATGGTGTCGTGTATCAGCACCACATTACCGGCGGCGCGGGCGGGCGCTACCGTATTGTTGATATAATAGGCCCAGATATTATTCAGATCCTCCGTAGTCTTCATCGAGGGGTCGTTCCAGGGGAATATCACCTCATCCTGCACGACATAGACTGAATATTCTCCACCCCTTGTTGGGGAAACGGATACATATTGGCGGGTTATCTTGTAACCGCGATACTGCAGGCGCTGGTTGAAGATGTATTCGTTCGCATTGCTTGGGATCGGGAACGGAAGACCATAGAGCGAGCCGGTAAAACCATCGCCGCTTGGATCGATGACGCCACTCACTGCATTCTTTTTATTTGCTTCATAAACGGTGGCGGGATTGGCGCAGGAACGGTGCGCCGGATAGACATTCATCTTGTAGGCGTCGGGATAAGTCTCCAGCAACGCGCTATGCGCTTCAGTCAGTTTACCCGCATATTGCGCCATATTGGCCTTGGTGATGGTGTAAAGAGGCTTGTCGGCGGCATAGGGATCGGGATAACGGTCTCCGGCCTGGTAGGTAACTCCCTGGGGAATTTCTGAAAGGCCCCCCGTCCATTCCGGAATGGAGCCGTCTTTGTTGCCTGATTTTTGTGAACCCAGCGGCGTCAGATCCTGGCCGAGCCGCGCCGCGACTTCCGGAGGGGCTTCAGCCCGCGCCACACCTATAACAGAACTCGCCGCAAAAAAACCCGTCAACAGGGCTGAACGTATTTTCATGATTCCCCTCCCTTATCGCTGATTACGATCACATCCAGTAAAACCCCCGCTTTGTTCATTATTTTCAGGGTCACGCATGCGCAGGGTCTTCATTTATGCTGGATGCTCCGGTCTCCCCAATTATTGTTAGATCAGTAAATAAGCTAGCGGTTCTTTGATTTTCACGCCAGACAAAAATCATCCGCCATGGATCATCACGGAAATGTGTTAGCCGCCCCGTCCTGATCGGCAGGCGGATTTTCGACCCCCGACTCTCCTGGAATGCGTAACACCTGGCCAGGATAAATCAGATCGGGATCCCGGATTTGCTCGGAATTATTCGTGAAAATCACACTGTAAGCCATTCCGGACCCGTAGATATTGCGGGCGATTTCCCATAGGGCATTCCCCTTCAGAACGATCACCTGACGCTGTCCGATCACCAGCTTGCCGGCATCGGTTCGGGTAAAAGCAACCTCGGAGCGCATCTGCACAGTGGCGGATTCGTCGATCTGATCCACCCGCAAGAGATGCGGTCCGGTTTTCAGGGAGTTGGCGGACTGCACCGTCCAGTCTCCGTTCCCGTCCGCAGCGGTTTCCCCCACAAGCTGGTTGTCGAGATAAACCCTGACCTGCGCCCCGGCAGCCGCGCGTCCGGAAAAGATGGTCTCTCCCTCAGCCTCCATATCGACGCCCGCCAGGGACAGCCCGGGCGAAGCCTTCTCAGCCTGGCCCTGATCCAGTATCCTTGTAGGAGTTCCCGGCCGGGATATGGCGACGAATACATCGCCATCCGGACGTTCTGGAACCGAAATAATACCTGAATCTTCTGAGATTACCGTGGACCCATCGCCCTTGCTGGCGAAAAGCGTGATCACCTGCGCGCCTGGCGGCAGGGGGTCGTCAGGGACAAGCACCCAGTCCCCGCGTCTGTCTGCAAGGGTTTCTCCCAGAACCCTGTCGCCTGATTTCAGCACCACCCTGGCCCCCGGCTCCGCGCGCCCGGCCATGACCGCCCTGCCTTCTTTGGTGACGCGGATGACATCGAAACCGGGTTCGGCGGGCCCGCTTTCCTCCGGGGCGGTTTTCGATTGGGGCGGCAGAACCGGTGGGGCGCTTTTCCGGGCTTGCGGATAGATTGAATAGCTGAGAACGCCCAGGCCGGCGAGCAGAAGAAGCATCAGAATAAACACGCCCCATCGCTGCCGCGGGGATAGCTGGCCGAAAATTTTCTTCTGGTAAATCATGGATTTGTAACCATTTTACACTACATCTTAATACAACCCAAAGAGAGCGCCACAAGCATATGCAGCATACTAAACGCATAGGGGAGCCTTTTACGATCTGTATCTATTGCGGTTCGAAAACCGGCAACAATCCGGTGGACGCGGCGTCGGCGGAACAGCTTGGCGCCTTGCTTGCGCGGCGTGATATCCGCATGGTCTATGGCGGAGGCAGCATCGGCCTGATGGGGATAACCGCCCGCGCGGCCATGCGGGCGGGCGGTCATGTTTCGGGGATCATCACCACGCATATCGACAAGCTCGAAGCCGGGTTGCGGGAATTGTCGATCCGCCATGAAGAAGCCTCCATGCATGCCCGTAAAATGCGCATGTTCGAGATGTCGGACGGATTCATCGCCCTGCCGGGAGGTTCTGGCACGCTGGATGAGATCGCTGAAATTCTTTCCTGGCAGCAGCTTGGCCTGCACCAGAAGCCCTGCGCCCTTTTGAACAACACCCATTACTGGGACCCGCTGATGCAAATGCTGAACAACATGCATGCTCAGGGATTTCTCAATGCTTCGGGACGGGATTACTTCCGCCTCGCCCCTTCGGTCGAGGCGGCGGTGGATTATATCGTCGAAGCCGCCGGCCGGAATTCTGTCTCCCGGGCGGAAGCCTGACCGCCCGTCAAACTAGCCAACACGGCCGGGTTAATGTTATATGGCCGCTATCCGACATATCCGGCAAAATGAGGGGACAGCATGAAGAAGATCAAGGTTGTAAATCCGGTCGTTGAACTCGATGGCGACGAAATGACGCGCATCATCTGGCATATGATCCGTGAAAAGCTGATTCAGCCTTATCTGGATGTGGATTTGAAATATTACGATCTCAGCATCGAAAACCGGGACGCCACGGGCGACCAGGTCACCATCGATTCCGCCAATGCGATCAAGCAATACGGCGTAGGCGTCAAATGCGCGACCATCACCCCCGATGAAGCGCGGGTGGAGGAGTTCAAGCTGAAGAAGATGTGGAAATCGCCGAATGGCACCATCCGCAACATTCTTGGCGGAACCGTATTCCGTGAACCGATCATCATCCAGAATGTTCCGCGCCTCGTGCCCGGCTGGACCCAGCCGATCGTGATCGGCCGCCACGCTTTTGGCGACCAGTACCGCGCCACGGATTTCGTGGTCCCCGGCAAGGGCAAACTGACCATGACCTTCACCCCCGATGACGGCGGCAAACCCGTTCAGTATGAGGTGTTCGATTTCCCCGGCGGCGGCGTGGCCATGGGCATGTACAATCTGGATGAATCGATCCGCGAATTCGCCCATGCCTGCCTGAATTATGGACTGCAGCGCAAATGGCCGGTTTACCTCTCCACAAAGAACACCATTCTGAAAGCCTATGACGGGCGCTTCAAGGACCTGTTTCAGGAAGTCTTCGACCAGCACTATGCGGCGCAATTCAAGTCGGCCGGCGTCACCTATGAGCACCGCCTGATCG
>DMKG01000018.1:0-257 GCA_003454415.1 Alphaproteobacteria bacterium | reverse complement strand
GAGCACCGCCTGATCGACGACATGGTGGCGGCCGCCCTGAAATGGAGCGGCGGCTTCGTATGGGCCTGCAAGAATTATGATGGCGACGTGCAGTCCGATACGGTTGCGCAGGGATTTGGCTCGCTGGGGCTGATGACCAGCGTTCTGATGACGCCGGACGGCAAGACCGTGGAAGCCGAGGCCGCCCATGGCACGGTCACCCGTCATTACCGTCAGCATCAGGCGGGGGAAAAAACCTCGACCAATCCGATCGCCTC
>DMKG01000190.1:10673-16804 GCA_003454415.1 Alphaproteobacteria bacterium | reverse complement strand
TCGTCGATCAGCAGCACGATCAGGTAACATTCCGGGTGATTTGCGGCAATGGCATGGGCGATGTTCTGCAGGATCATGGTCTTGCCTGTACGGGGCGGCGCCGTGATCAGCGCGCGCTGACCCTTGCCCAAAGGCGCAGCCAGGTCGATGACGCGCGTCGTCAGATCCTTCGCTCCGGCCCCCATTTCCATGCGCAGCCTTTCATCGGGATAAAGCGGCGTCAGATTGTCGAAATGGACTTTCTGACGGGTGCGCTCGGGATCCTCGAAATTGATCGTGTTGACCTTCAGCAGGGCGAAATAACGCTCCCCGTCCTTGGGACTGCGGATACGTCCTTCGACCGTATCGCCGGTGCGCAGAGAGAAACGGCGTAACTGGTTGGGGCTGACATAGATATCGTCCGGCCCGGGCAAGTAATTCGCCTCCGGCGAGCGCAGAAATCCGAACCCGTCCTGCAGCACTTCCAGCACGCCCACGCCCGTGATTTCGATTTCCCGTTCCGCAAGCCGCTTCAGGATGGCGAACAGCATATCCTGCTTGCGCAGCGTGCTGGCGTTTTCAACCTCCAGCTCCTCTGCATAGGCCAGCAGTTCCGTCGGCGATTTGGATTTGAGATCGGCGAGTTTGACTTCCTTAATTTCCACGAGATCCATGAGAGAGGGTATTCCGTTTTGCCAGTGATCTCCGAAAAGAGACGCCTGGTCAATTGACTACAAGGGGTGAAGGCCAGAACAGAAATCTAGAAGAGACAGGACAAGGGAGGAGTGTTTTTCCGGCTGGCCGTTCACAGTTAGGCGGTAGGTGCAGGAAAAAATGGATAAAACCGCTGGTCGCGGCTTTTCACAGCCAAGCTTTAACGCATTTTGCCGTGAAGTCAATTAATTCCTAAAACGGCCGCACAATCACCATGATGATGATTCCGATCAGCAAAACAAAGGGCAGTTCATTATAAATCCTGTAAAAAAGTCCTGGGCGCGCCCGTTTATCCACCGCAAACTCCCGCCGCCAGCGGCTGAAAAGCCCATGCAGGGCGAACAGTCCCAGCACCATGGCCAGCTTCGCCCATATCCAACCCTGAGACCAATCCACCACCCCGGGGGTCAATAACAGCAAAATCCCGAAAACAAGTGTCAAAACCATGGATGGGTTGATAATGCCCCGCAACAAAAGACCTTCCATATCCTTGAATTTTTCCGATTGCACTGAACCGGTCGGGGCATCGCAATGATGCACATACAGCCGCGGCAGATACATCATTCCCGCTATCCAGGCGAATGCCATAATCAGATGCAGACTCTTGATCCAAAGATAATATTCTCTAAGGAATTCAGTCAGATAATCCATCTTTAAAATATCTCTCCCCGCTCAGGCAGCACTTCGCCGCCTCAGGCGCGCCGCACAGAACTGCTTTGTCCCTCAGATCCAGAGCATCGCCTGCCAGTGACGCCAGGCCACGGATGAAATCACTCTGCACGCCAAGGGCTGGCGCCCGGATATATTCAGGAACCCCCGCCATTTCCGCCAAATGCTTCAGTTCGATGTCCAACTCCACCAGGGTTTCGGAATGCTCGGAAATAAAACTGATCGGGACAAGCACCACGGGCCGGCCCGCGGCTCCTGCCGCCCGTAAACGCGCCTCTGTCGCCGGTTGCAGCCATTTAAGAGGTCCAACCCGGCTCTGATAGGAAATTTCCCAATCGTCAGCTCCCAATCCCAGCCTGGTCACGATCGAAACCGCGGTCTTCCTTATCTGATCCGGGTACGGATCACCAGAATCCGCAATACGCTGAGGCAAGCCATGGGCGGAAAACAAAAGCAGCGCCTTATGATTCCCATGATCACCGTAATATTGCGGCGCAGCAGCCCGGATCACAGCCACATGGGAGGCGATGAAATCCGCCTGCTCAAAATAACACCCGACGATATGTGTATCAGCAGTCAATCCAGAGGAGCTGGAAAGGTCACGCCATTCTTTCAGAGAAGATCTTGTTGTCGTCGTCGAATATTGGGGATAAAGCGGCAACAGAACGATTCGCTCCGGTGAAAATCGCTGCAACTCAAGAATTACTTCCTGGGCGCGAGGGGCGCTGTAACGCATGACGGTAAAACAGCGCAGATTTTCGAAGCCCCGATCCTGCATCTCTTTTTCCAGCGCCTCTTGCTGACGCCGCGTTTCAGGCAGAATAGGCGATCCGCCCCCTAACTGCGCATAGATCTTCTTTGCCTCTTCCAGCCGCCGGCGGGCAATGACCCGTGCAAGAATCCAGCGCAAAAATCCTGGCATCCGAAGAATATCCGGGTCGCTGAAAAGATTGAGAAGAAAGGGATAGACCGCCGCCAGACTGTCCGGCCCGCCGAGATTGAACAGAATTACGGCGATTCTTTCGCGCTTCACCCCTGCCATTGCTGTACAAACCGCACAAGCTCACCGACATTCTCAACAGGCGTTTCCGGGACAATTCCATGCCCCAGATTGAAGATAAAAGGTCCCTGCCCCAGGCTTTTCAGAATTTGACCAGCGGCTTCAAGCATGCTGTTTCCCCCCGTCACGACCAGCAAGGGGTCGAGATTGCCCTGAACCGCAGCCAGCGGCTGCAGAAATTGCCGCGCATAATCCAAGGGCATGCCGTGGTCTACGCTGACGCCCTGAACCCCCGTTTCCAGCACAAAATCGCGATAGGAAAAACCCGCGGATTTCGGAAAACCAATGACAGGAATCCGCGGATGTTTTTCATGAACCCGCCCAATCAGTTTCTTTACCGGATTGATGCACCATTTACGCAGTTCCACAGCCGGCAACGCACCCGCCCATGTATCGAAGACCTGTATGGCTTCCGCACCCGCGTCGATCTGCGCAATCAGATATTCCGCCGTCGCCTCAACCAGAATCTCGATGAGCTGACTGAATTCCCCCGGGTTCCGGTAGGCCCATTTCCTTGCGGCGGCCTGATCCGTGCTCCCTCTTCCGCCAACCATATAGGTTGCGACCGTCCATGGCGCGCCCGCGAATCCGATCATCGTCACATGAGGCGGCAAGGATTTCCTGCACAGACGAACCGTCTCGCAAACCGGCGCAAGACGTTCCATGACTCTCTCCGGCCTCAGCAAAGCAAGACCCTGACCATCCATGATACAGGGCGTCAGAAGCGGGCCCACATTCTCTTCAAACCTGACCTGCTGCCCAAGCGCATCGGGAATCACCAGGATGTCAGAAAACAGAATACAGCCATCCATTCCAAATCTGCGTACCGGCTGAAGGCTGATTTCAGCCGCCATTTCAGGCGTATAGCAAAGTTCCAGAAACCCGGCGGCGCGGTTTCTGATTTCGCGGTATTCAGGCAGATAACGCCCGGCCTGACGCATCATCCAGATCGGCGGCCGCCCGGGTTTCCTGCCTTCCAGGGCCGTTAAAAGATGTTTTTCGGTCATTTGCTAAACTAGCATCTCTCTCTGTTATTGATAGGTCTAAATTGATTCACAGACAATTTTCCTAAATAGATAAATTAAAGAATCGATTGTAGAGGTAGAGGGTGCGCTGAAATCTGGTGATACTATTTTACTCTTGAATAGCTCATATTATGCGCTAGGGATTTCTGTTGATGATCAGGGATGAAAAGCATGTTTGCACAGGACTCACAGGCATATGGGAATCTTGTCCACGCAGGTAGAACTTTCGTAATGAATCTCCCTTCCAGGGGAAAACATGGTCTTTTCATGAAACAATCTCATTTTTATCCCCTGAATACATTTTCTTCACAGTTCTTGCCGTGACAGACTCAGTTTCAGAACCAGAGAGCGCGCCGGAGAGATTATCGATCTATTTTCATCTTCATCTGGTTTCTGATGCTACGGGACAGACTCTGATAGGGATTGCCCGCGCCGCCGCGGCGCAGTTTGAAGCGGGCATAGCGATTGAGCACTCCTACGCTCTGGTTCGCACCGCCCGTCATCTGGACCGGGTGTTACGGCAGATCGAGGATCTGCCGGGTATCGTGATCTATACGCTGGTGAGTGATGAGTTACGGGCGATGCTGGAGCGGCGTTGCGCGGAACTTCAGACCCCCTGTCTGTCGGTTCTGGATCCGGTGATTCAGTTATTCGGAACCTATCTCGGCGCTGAAATTTCCCATCGTCCAGGCGGACAGCATAGCCTCAACGCGGAGTATTTTCAGCGTATCGAAGCCATGCAATATACCATCTCCCATGATGACGGGCAGTCTGTCCACGATCTCGATCAGGCCGATGTCATTCTGCTGGGGGTAAGCCGCACGTCCAAGACCCCTACCTGCATTTATCTGGCGAATCGCGGGTTGAAAGCAGCGAATATCCCTGTGATCTCCAACGTCCAATTGCCGGAAAATCTCCTGCAGCTTCGCAAACCGCTGATCGTTGGATTGACGACAAGCTCAAATCTCCTGGTGCAGGTCCGGCGCAACCGTCTGCTGACCCTCAATCAGGATGACCGGACGGATTATACAGATCCCGAAATTGTGGAGGAGGAAATCCGCTACGCCCGGCGTCTCTACACACGCTACAACTGGCCGGTCATCGATGTAACGCGGCGTTCCGTCGAAGAAACCGCAGCCGCCATCCTCAACCTGTTATCAAACCGTCAGGAAAACCCGTTATGAAACGCGCTGGGGTCATTGGCTGGCCCGTCTCCCATTCCCGTTCCCCCATATTGCATGGTTACTGGTTACGTAAATACCATATTGAGGGCTCTTATGAAGCGATCCCCATTCCGGCTGACAGTTTTGCAATGGAATTTCGCGCGCTTGGAGCAAAGGGTTTCGCCGGGGTCAATGTCACCATTCCCCATAAACAGACGGCGATGCGGGCCTGCGATGAAGTGGATCCCGCCGCAAGACGTCTTGGCGCCGTCAATACCGTCGTCATTCAGAATGGCGTCTATTCCGGTTCGAATACCGACGGGTTCGGTTTCATGGAAAATCTGCGGGAAATGGCGCCAGCCTGGCGTCCTGAAGCGGGTCCCGTCACGATTATTGGCGCAGGCGGCGCTGCGCGCGCCGTGATTGCCGCGCTGCTCGATGCGGGGGCGCCGGAAATCCGCCTGTTCAACCGCACCAGCGCCCGCGCCCAGGCTCTTGCTTCCGATCTTGGGGGTCCAATCCATGTTGGGGACTGGGAGGGGTTGCATCGCGGACTCCGGGAGGCGAGCCTTCTGGTGAACTGTTCAAGCCTCGGTATGGCGGGCCAGCCCGCTCTGGATATCAGCCTGGATGAATTGCCAGTCACCGCGCAGGTCTATGATCTCGTCTATACCCCTCTGATGACGCCATTATTGGAAGCCGCGCGCCGGCGCGGCAATCCTGTCATTGACGGGCTGGGCATGCTGCTTCATCAGGCGCGGCCGGGTTTTGCAGCCTGGTTCGGCGTCATGCCGGAAGTGGATAAGCCATTGCGCAGCCTGTTGGAGGCGGATATTAAAGCAGGACAAAGAAGGAATTGATCATGGTGATTGCCGGTCTTACCGGTTCTATCGGAATGGGCAAATCGGAAACGGCGAAAATGTTTCGCGCCCTGGGGGTTCCGGTTTACGACGCCGATGCGGCCGTACACGCCATTTACGCGAAAGGCGGATCTGCGGTGGCCCCGGTCGAGGCCGCCTTTCCAGGGGTGACCGGTGAAGATGGCGGAATTGACCGCGAAAAACTCAGCAAATATGTACTGAATGACCCGGCCGCGCTGAAGAAACTGGAAAGCATCGTCCACCCTCTGGTAGGCTTGGAGCAGCAGAAATTCCTGCAGGAATCGGCGGATTCGGGTGCGGATCTGGTGATCATAGACGTACCTTTGCTGTTTGAAACCGGGGGAGAATCCCGGGTGGACTGCACGGTTCTGGTCAGCGCGCCCTATGCGTTGCAGCGCGAGCGGGTTCTGGCGCGTCCTGGAATGAGCGAGGAGAAGTTTCAGGCGATTCTCGCCAAGCAGGTTCCGGATTCGGAAAAACGTCAGCGGGCGGATTATATTATCGATTCCAGCAAAGGACTGGAAGACGCCGCCGAACAGGTGAAAGCGCTGCTTCCCAGATTAAAGGCGTGTGACGCGCGCGCCTGGCGGCGCCGGTCGGAAAAAAGCTGACATATGCGGGAAATCGTTCTAGATACGGA
>DMKG01000190.1:8107-10486 GCA_003454415.1 Alphaproteobacteria bacterium | reverse complement strand
GGGAAATCGTTCTAGATACGGAAACCACCGGACTCGATCCCCGCAGCGACAGGGTCATCGAAATCGGTTGTGTCGAGCTGTTCAATCATTTTCCCACCGGCAAGATATTTCACACCTATCTCAACCCCAAACGCGAGATTGCGGAAGAAGCCTTCAACATTCACGGCATCAGCGCGGAGTTTCTCGCGGATAAACCGCTATTCGGCGATATCGCCGAAGCATTCAGCGCCTTTATTGCCGATTCCGCGCTCGTCATCCATAACGCCGCCTTCGATATGGGTTTTCTGAATGCGGAATTCGACCGCATCGGATTCGGCAAATTACCGCCCGGACGCGCGACCGATACGCTGCTGATCGCCAGGCGTAAATTTCCGGGCGGGCAGAACAGTCTGGATGGTTTGTGCCGGCGCTTCAATGTGGACAATTCTGACAGGCAACTGCATGGGGCGCTCAAGGACGCGCATCTCCTGGCGGCGGTTTATCTGGAACTGATTGGCGGCGCCCAAAGCGGATTGGCGCTTGAACTGGGCGCCCGCACGGTTTCCGATCAGCCCGGCCGGGGCGAATCCGCGCCCCGGGCTCCGCGTCCCAATCCGCTGCCTTCCCGCCTGACTGAGGCGGAGCGTCTGGCCCATGAGGCCTTTGTCGCCGGGCTTTCCGGAAAAGTCCTCTGGAAGATCTGAGGAAACCGGTCCCGCCGGGTCACTGGGATTTTGCGGCCTCCGCCTCCGCCTGCAATTGCGCCATGCGCTGGCGGTAAAGCTGTGAAAAATCGATATTGTCCAGCATCAGGGGGGGATATCCGCCATCGCGGGTCATATCTGCAATGATGCGCCGCGCGAATGGGAAAATAAGCCTTGGGCATTCGATCAGCAGGACGGGTTGCAGGGTTTCCTGCGGAATATTGAAAAGCTGGAACACGCCCCCATAAACCAGTTCCGCGAGGAAAACCGTGTTTTCCTCATTTTTCGCATGGACGGAAATTTTCAGTTCCACCTCGTAATTGGGCTCATTGCCCTTGCGGGCCTGTAAATCGATGGCGACGCTGATCGCGGGGGCCTTTCCGCTGCTGCTGAGGCTCATGGGCGCGCCCGGATTCTCGAACGAGGCGTCCTTTATGTATTGGGCGGCGATGGACAGGCGCGGCGCGGCTTCCCCATTCTGGGCTGGAATTACCTTGTTGGGGTCATTATCTGTCATGTGTATCGGGTTCCATCTGATCCGGTTCCAGGCAAGGGCGCCCGACATCTCGTTAACATGAATCGCCCAATCCGCCAAGATTGGCGATGCCGGTTAGATTTCACCGCATTGTCAGGGTTTGAAGGTGGTAGTTTGGTTCACGATGAGATAGACTTGCCTACCGGCAGGCAGGACCGGATCTCTGCAGATTTTGAGAAACGGGTGCAGGATTGCAATTTTTCGATCTGATATTCTTGGGCATGATCGCGCTGTTCATTATTCTGCGCCTGCGCAGCGTGCTGGGCACGCGCACAGGAAATGAAAGACCGCCGGAAGAGCTGAAAAAACCCCTGCCGGGCCCGGCGGCCGGCCAGCGGGATGGTGTTGTGGTGCCCCTTCCGCGCCGCGCCGCGCTGGAAGCTGCGCTTTCTCCGGCTGAGATCACGTTACGCCAGGCGCTGACGGAAATTTCCCTCGCGGACGGGCAGTTCGACGCAAACGAATTTGCCGAAGGCGCGCGTCAGGCTTACGAAATGATCATTACCGGCTTTGCAAAGGGGGACCGGGAACTGCTGCGCAATATGGTGGGGGATGAGGTTTACGCCAATTTCGATGCGGCGATCACGGAACGGGAAACGGCGGGTGAGAGCATGGACACCCGGCTGGCCGCGATCAGCGAGGCGCGTATCACCCATGCGGTCCTGCGTGGTAAAATCGCCGAAGTGACGGTGAAATTCACGGCCGATATGATCTCCTGCGTCAGGAACGCGGCGGGTGAGGTGATTCAGGGCCATCCCAGCCTGCCGCAGCAGGTGATGGAATTCTGGACTTTCTCAAGGGATACGGGGTCCAGCGATCCAAACTGGACCCTCATCGCCTCTTCGCCGGACGCGCCGGACATGGTTTCAAAGGATTAGCCCGTCCATGACGTCCTGGCTGCGCGCGGTGCTGGCGCCTGGCGCAGCCATACTGCTGGGACTGCTGATCGGGGTGGCGGCAGGCCCGCACATTCTCGCCATTTACGCCAAAGTGACGGCTCCTGCCCCGGACCGGCTGGTTTTTACCCCGGTTCCCTATTCCGCCCTGCCTGGCTGGGACGGTGATCCGTTGACGGATTTCCTGCCTGCTTTCAACCGGTCCTGCGGGCGTTTTCTGGCCAAAGATCCTGAAACTCCAGTGGGCCCTGCGGATTCAGGGGGC
>DMKG01000190.1:3996-7903 GCA_003454415.1 Alphaproteobacteria bacterium | reverse complement strand
ATTTCGGCAAGGCCGGGGACTGGGCGCCGGTCTGCCGCAAAGCTGAGATGCTGGCGGCGCAGAACCCGGATGCTCAACGCATCCGGAATTTTCTGGAACAGGAATTAACCCCCCTGGCGCTGGGCAATCACAAACAGCGCGCCGGGCGCTTTACCGGCTATTATGAGCCGGAATTGCGCGGCAGCCTGCGCCGTCACGGCGCCTACCGGGAAGCGCTGTTAAAGCCCCCGAAAGGGCTGGTCAGCGTCAATCTTGGCGATTTCAATCCACAATGGCGCGGCCAGCGTATTGCGGGCCGGCTCACCGGCGGCAGTTTGAAACCCCTGCAATCCCGCGCGGAAATCATGGCCGGCGCTCTCGACGGCGAAAATCTGCACTTGCTCTATGTGGATGACCCGGTTGACGCTTTCTTTCTGCATATTCAGGGATCGGGGCGGGTGCGCCTCGATGATGGACGCGTGATCCGGCTGGGCTATGCGGGGCAGAATGGCCATCCCTATGTGGCCATTGGAAAAGTGCTGCTGGAACAGGGGGCGCTTTCCCGCGAAAACATCTCCATGCAATCGATCCGCGACTGGCTGGCGGCGAACCCGGCGGAGCGGGATGGGATTCTCGCGCAAAACCCCTCTTATATATTTTTCCGTATTCTGGACGGAGGCGACCCGGCGATGGGCCCGCCGGGGGCGGCGGGCGTTTCCCTGACACCCGGCCGCAGCCTTGCCGTCGATCTTGATTTTTACCCTCTCGGCGTGCCCTTATGGCTCGACGCCGAAGCGCCTGCTGATACAACCGGCGCCCGCATCCAGCGTCTGATGGTGGCCCAGGATACGGGCGGGGCCATTCGCGGGCCCGTGCGCGGGGATGTGTTCTGGGGGGCTGGCGCGGCGGCTGCGGAAAACGCCGGGCGGATGAACAGCGAGGGACGTCTCTATCTCCTTCTGCCCCGTCCGGTTGCGGAACAGGCGATGAGAGAGAGTGAATAAAGGACCGGGAATGTCAGCGGAAAAACCAGACACCGCGCTGTTCATCACCTGCCTTGCGGATCTGTTCCGTCCGGCCGTGGGCTTCGCCACGGTCAAACTGCTGGAGAGGGCGGGATGCGCCGTGGATGTCCCCATGGGGCAGACCTGTTGCGGACAGCCCGCCTATAATTCCGGCGACAGCACAAGCGCCCGGGCCCTAGCCCTCCAGACCATCCGCCTGCTGATGGATTACGATTATGTGGTTGCGCCCAGCGGGTCCTGCGCCGCGATGATCCGGCTGCACTATCCCGCCCTGCTGGCGGGGGATCCGGAATGGGCGGAACGCGCCCGCGCCCTTGCCGGCAGAACCTGGGAGCTGACGCAGTTTCTGCATCAGGTAATGAAATATGATGCGTCAACGGATGAAATGCCGGAAAAGACAGCCTATCTCGATTCCTGTTCCGGCCTGCGGGAGCTTGGCGTATCCGATGCGCCCCGCGCCCTGCTGAGAGGCAGCGTGCTTGAATCCGGCGACAGCGATGCCTGTTGCGGTTTCGGCGGAACTTTCTGTGTGAAATACACCGCCGTCTCCACGGCGATCGCCGACAAGAAACTGGACAGTCTGGCCGCAACCGGCGCCACGCGGGTGGCGGGTGGCGATTTGGGCTGCCTCATGCATCTGGCCGGACGCGCCGCGCGCCGCGGCCTCGATCTAGAGTTCCGCCATGTGGCGGAAGTGCTGGCGGGGGAAACCCAAAGCCCCGCCATCGCCGCGCGGGATAACTAGATGCAGCGCAATCCCGCCGCCTTCAACGCCAATGCGGCCGAAGCCCTGCGCAATGCAGACATGCAGAGCGCCCTCCGGGCGGCGGAACAGGGCTTTGGCGCGAAACGCCGCAAATCGATCGAGCGGTTGCCGGAATTTGACGCCCTGTGCGATCAGGCGGCCGCCATCAAGGACCATGTGCTTGATCATCTGGATGTCTATCTTGAACGCTTCGAGGCTCAGGTCTTCGCCACTGGCGGCATGGTGCACTGGTGTGAAGACGCGCAAAGCGCAAGGGCGAAAATTCTCGCGCTCTGCCAATCCGTCAACGCCAGAACCGTGACCAAGGGCAAAAGCATGGTGAGCGAGGAAATCGGCCTCAACCCGTTTCTCGAAGCCAATAATATCCGCCCCATCGAAACCGATCTCGGCGAATATATTATTCAGCTTGCGGACGAACCGCCCAGCCATATCATCGGCCCCGCCCTGCACAAGACCAAGGATCAGGTATCGGACCTGTTCCACGATCACCACCGGAAACTGGGCTTTCCCCACCGTGTGGAGGAAGGCGAAGCCCTGGTGGGAGAAGCGCGCGCGATCCTTCGCGAAAAATACCTTTCTGCCGATGTGGGCGTCACGGGCGCCAATTTTCTCATTGCTGAAACCGGATCCACGGTCATCGTCACCAATGAAGGTAATGGCGACATGACGCAGATATTTCCGCGCATGCATATCGTGCTCGCCAGCATAGAAAAGATCGTGCCCACGCTGGAGGACGCCGCTACTTTTCTGCGGGTTCTGGCGCGTTCGGCGACGGGTCAGGAAATGTCCGTATACACTACATTTTCAACCGGCCCGAAACGCAAAGGCGACGCAGACGGGCCGGACCAGTTTCATGTGGTGCTGCTGGATAATGGACGCAGCCGGATGCTGGCCACAAGCCAGCGGGAAATGCTGCGCTGCATCCGGTGCGGCGCGTGCATGAATCACTGTCCTGTCTATATGGCGGCGGGCGGGCATGCCTATGGGGCCACCTATATGGGACCGATGGGTTCGGTGCTGACGCCGCATTTCGACGGGCTAGCCCGCGCCCAGGCGCTGCCCTTCGCATCGACGTTTTGCGGGCGGTGCGAATCCGTCTGCCCCATGCGGATTCCGCTTCCGCGGCTGATGCGGGAATTGCGGAACACGGCCCATGATGCGCGTCTGACGCCTGCGCGGGAGCGGCTCTGGCTCCGTCTCTGGTCATGGATCGCACAGCGTCCGCCGCTTTATCACCGGCTTGCGCGCATGGGCCTGCCCTTGCTTGGGCGGCTCGCGCGCGGGCGCGGGCGTTTTGCATGGCTGCCGCTGGCTTCGGGCTGGACCCGGACGCGGGATTTTCCGGCCCCGCAGGGGAAAAGCTTCATAACGCAATGGGCGGCGCGAAGGACGCCGGAAAAATGAATGACGAGCGTATGGCCATATTGGCGCGGCTACAGAGCACGCTCGGCCCGCGCGCCGCGCGGGAGAGAGCGGCGGAAGCGCGGCTGAAGGCGTTGCGGCCCAATCTCGTTCCGGCCCGCGGCCAGCTTCGGGGAGAAGCGGCGCGGGCGCAATTCATCCGTCTGCTGCGGGAAAATCTGGCAAGCGTATCCGAAGTGGCAAAGGCGGAGGATGCGCCGCCGCGCATTGCGGATTATCTGGCGTCCATTTCCGCTCAAGGCCCGCTTCGGCTTGCCGGAAATCCCTGGCTCGCCGCGCTGCCCTGGGGGCGCACGGATTTACAGCCCGTCACGGGCCAGGTGCGGGAAAGCGATGCGGTGGGGGTTTCGGTCGCGCTGTGCGGCATTGCGGAAACCGGCACGCTCATGCTGGCCTCGGGGCCGGATGCGCCAAGCGGGCTGAATTTTCTGCCGCCCGTGCATATCGTTCTTCTGCGCGCAGAGGACATTACCGGATCGCTGGAAGATGGCTGGACGCGCCTGCGCCTCAGCACGAACGGGCGGACGCCCCGCACGGTCAATCTGATCTCCGGCCCCTCCCGCACCGCCGATATCGCCCAGACCATGTATATGGGCGCGCACGGACCGAAACATCTGCATGTGATGGTGGTGGCGGACGATGGCTGATTCGCGCAGACCCCGAAATCCCTCCTCTGGCGGTAGGGACGTGGAAAAGGAATTGTTCCTGCGCGTCA
>DMKG01000190.1:1583-3822 GCA_003454415.1 Alphaproteobacteria bacterium | reverse complement strand
AGGCTGATTCGCGCAGGCCCCGAAATCCCTCCTCTGGCGGTAGGGACGTGGAGAAGGAATTGTTCCTGCGCGTCATGGCGGATGTGCGGCCCCTGCACGCCCAGCCGGGGGTGAAACCATCCGCCAAACCTTCGAAGGCGGCCCGCCCCTGGAAGATCGCGGCGCCCATGGCGCCCGAAATGCACAGGAACCCGCCGCCACTGCAGATCAAGGGCCGCGCCGCCACTTCCGCCATGGACGGGCGAAACGCTGAACGTCTGATCCGGGGCAGAATGGAGATCGAGGCGCGCCTCGATCTGCACGGTTTGCGTCAGGACGAGGCGGAGCGTGCGCTGAAGGATTTCATCCGCCGCAATCACGCCCATGGCAAGCGCTGTGTGCTGGTGATCACTGGAACCGGGCGCCGGGCACAGGAAAGCAGGATGGATCAGGCCGAAAACAGGCGTTTCGTCATGCCCGAACGCAGGGGCGTGCTGTTCAATCTGGTTCCCGCCTGGCTCGGCGCGCCGGAGCTTGCGCCCTATGTGGTGGCGTTCACCCCTGCCCAGCCGAAACATGGCGGCAGCGGCGCGCTTTACGTTTATCTGCGCCGTACGACGTCTAACAGGATTCGCTCGGCGCCATCGGGTTTCCCACTGGCCAGCCAGGCCAAGAACAGGACGCCGCAATAAACCGCTGCGCCCGCAAGTGTGCGAACGCCCAGACGAAGAGCCGCAGGCATATTCATATCCTCTGGCAGGACATAGAGAAGCGCCAGCGACATCGAAAGCACCGCCAGCGCCGGCCGCCACGCGGCCGTGATGATCTTCGTGAAGGACAGGGAAATCTCGATATGTACGCAGATCAGGGCGATGGGCAGAACGGTCAGCACCGCCGCCAGCCGCACAGCCGCGATATCCGAAATACCGGAGAATACGCCTTGAAACGTCAGAAGTCCGCATAACAGCAGCAGGGCTTGCAAACAAATCAGGGCTGCGGAAACCCGCGATCTGCCAAGCGCCAGCAATACCGGGGTGACGACGCCAATCAGCGCCACCGCGCCGGAAGCGAGGGCGGATAATTCCACAACGGGAACCATTTCCATCCATTTTGCGCCATAAATCACCCGCGTGAAATCGCCTGCGATCAGCGCAAACCCGAAACTGACGGGCAGGCATATCGCCGTGGCGGCGGAAAGAGCGTGAACATAAGCGTTGCTCAATCCGCCAGGCTGGTGCATCAGATGCGCATAGGCCGGAAACAGCACCCGGTTCAGCGGCATGAACAGCTCGCCCACCGGCATTCTGCCCAGGTCCGATCCGACATGATAATGGCCAAGCTGGGCGGTGTTTCCAACTGCGGGAACAAACAGATGATCGATCCTCATGGTCGAGAAGAAGGCGAATTTTTCCAGCAGCACCCAGAGCGAGAACGACCACACCTCACGAATATGTTTGAAACAGATTTTTGGCCGGTAGGGATGCAGCACATAGCTCGCGGCGATCGCGCCGAAAAATCCCACCACATTTCCAATCACCAGCGCCCAGTAATTACGGATGAAATAGGCAGTCAAAATGGTGACCGTTACCGGAATGAATTTTTCGAGGATGGTGTTCGTGAAATCCCGGCTGAAGTCAAGTTCCCGCCGGTAAAGCACCAGGCCTATGTTTTGCAGCCCGATACAGAACACGCGCAATGACAGAATCTGGATGGGTAATACCGCCCGCGGCTCGTTGAAATAACCGGCGATAAACGGCGCCGAAGCAAATACGCAAACGCCAAGAACCAGTCCGGTAATGTTGGAGGCCGTCCAGGCGGAATCCAGAAAATCCCTGTCCAGATTCTGCCTGCGGATGACAGCGATTTCCTGTCCATATCTGCCGATAACTTCCGCAAGCCCGACCAGCACGGTGCAGATGGCCACCAGGCCGAAATCTTCCGGCGCCAGCATGCGCGCAAGGATGATTGTGCTGATGACCCCAATTCCGCGCATCAGCAGGCGTCCCAGGAAAACCCAGGCGCCGCCCTTCAGGATAGCCTGACGGACATTTACATTTGCGGGCGTCTGAAAAGAATCCGGCGGATCAGCCTGGGCCATGGGATGCGAATCGTTCAAATTAATCCGGGCGCATGAGGCAGCCGCCCCTCAATGAAATCTATGTTATCCAAAACGGTCTTAGATTGCTGTAAGAATAACGCCGGTACTTTGACAATTCGTTATCAGGCCGCGTCGGCCGCTGGCGCAGCCAGTCAAGGCCGG
>DMKG01000190.1:581-1321 GCA_003454415.1 Alphaproteobacteria bacterium | reverse complement strand
GATTACCGTTTTGGATAACATCGCGCGCCAGCGCGGATAAGGCTGCACCGGATAGTCGGGGTTTGACGCGTTCGCCTTGATGAACAGTTTCACCTCCCCGCTGTTCCTGCATCCCTGCAGCCGCCAGCCGGGCGCGGGGATATCTTCCTCGAAATCCGCCAACTCGACAGGCAGAAGCTGTTCGGGACTTTGCCAGAAAGCATGGTCCGGGCTGGCGCTCAGGGCGATAATCAGTCCGCGCAAGGACCACAGGCTGCTTGCCGGCCCCGAATAATTATTGATCAGCCGGAGATCCTTCGACCAGTAGCCCTGGCACGGGACGCCATGGCGCAGACAATCATGCCGGACAAAATACCGCCAGATCACATCCTGGGCGCGCCTCGCGGTTCCAGGCGGGAGGGCGGCGGGATCAACCAGGGAAGCCGCCGCCACCGGCGCGGGAGCGGCCATCCGGTAGTCCAGACTGCGTCCCATTGCCGGAAAACCCTGCGGCGTGATCAGATAAAGATAGGGGCGCGCAAAGCTCAGCAGGCGGTCTTCCAGCAACGCGCCTTCAAAGGAAGGGTTGATGCGCGACAGCCAGAAAAGGCCGTACTGGAATCCCCATGCATTGTAATAATCAACAGGTCCCGCCGGGCCGTCCCTGTACCACCCGCAGCCGAGATGAAAGGTTTCCAGTCTGCGCCATCTTTCATCTGCCTGCGCGTCATCGCCCGCCCTGCCCGGGTGGACGCCCAGAG
>DMKG01000190.1:0-358 GCA_003454415.1 Alphaproteobacteria bacterium | reverse complement strand
ATCCGGGTGGACGCCCAGAGAGGCGAGAACCTTGGTGATCAGCAGAACAAACACATGCCAGTTATTGTCAGCGGTCCGTTTTCCCATGGCGGTCAGCAGCCAGGCGTGGAGCTGATCGCGCTGGCGCGGCGGTAAAATCTTTTCCAGATGGGCGCGCGCCAGCCAGCAGGCAAGCGCGATGTCGGCAGCTTCACACAAACGCTGATCGAAATCGGATATGGCGCCCCAATAGGTGGAAGAGGCGGTGTCGCACCCGGCGGAAAGTCCCTGCGCCAGCAAGTGCGGAAGATTGGCGGATGTTCCATCCGGCAGTTTCAATTCAGGGGCGCGTCCCCCGGCGATATAGGCGGCCCATAAT
>DMKG01000212.1 GCA_003454415.1 Alphaproteobacteria bacterium | reverse complement strand
TAATCGGGCCTTCATCCAGATCGGGGGTGACGAAATGGGCGGTTGCCCCGATCAGCTTGACGCCGCGCTTATGGGCCTGGGTATAGGGTTGCGCCCCCTTGAAACTTGGCAGGAAGGAATGATGGATATTNNATCCGCCCGCCGGCCGGCTTGCTCCGGCCCGCGCTCACCGGAAGACGACTGTCTTGACGCCGTTCAGCAGCACCCGGTGTTCCAGATGGGCGCGCACGGCGCGGGCGAGCACCAGGGATTCCAGATCGCGGCCGACGGCGACCAGCTCCTCCGGCGTATGGGTGTGATCGACCCGCTCGACCGCCTGGTCGATGATCGGGCCCTCGTCCAGATCCTCGGTCACGTAATGGGCCGTGGCGCCGATGATCTTGACCCCGCGCGCATGGGCCTGGTGGTACGGCCGCGCGCCCTTGAAGCTGGGCAGGAAGGAATGATGGATATTGATCGCGCGGCCCTGAAGCTCGGCGCATAATTCCGGTGAAAGCACCTGCATATAGCGCGCCAGCACGACATAATCGGCCCCGGTTTGCGCGATGACGCTGCGCAGCCGGTCTTCGGCCTCGGGCTTGGCGGTTTTGCTGACAGGAACATGAATGAACGGAATCTTGTGCCACTCCACCAGAGGGGCCAGATCCAAGTGATTGGAGACAACGGCTGGAATATGAATCCGCAGACCCCCGGTGCGGTGGCGGTACAGAAGATCGTTCAGACAGTGATCGAATTTCGACACCATGATCAGCACGGAAGGGGGTATGCGGTTGTCGTGCAGCTCCCATTGCATGGCGAAACGCCCGGCGATGGGGGTGAACAGCTCCTTGAATCTGGCCTGACTGAAAGAAGGATCCTGGATGTCAAAAGCCGTGCGCATGAAAAACCGTCCGGTGTCCGGGTCGCCGAAATGATGGGAATCGGTGATGAAGGCCCCCTGATCCGCCAGCATTCCCGCCACGGCTGCGACAATGCCGGTCCGGTCTGGGCAGGAAACCGTCAGAACATAGGGGGATTGGGCCGGGGTCATGGGGGGGTAACTTTGATCTTGTGAGCCTGAGCCGCTATCCCATGGCTTGGCCAATGCTGTCAAGCGCGCGTCCGGCAAGGTCTGGATCTGTAAACAGAAGGACAATGGCGATGGAGGGCAAAACCACCCTCCATCTGGTTGCTTTCACTCAGAAGGCGAACTGATAGGCAAGCGACAGGCGGTAACTGGTGTCGGGCTGCGGACCGGAGAAGCGCTCATGAAGCGGAATCCCGAATTCCGCGGCCAGGCGGTGTCCCGAGAAAATTCCCTGCCGGTCATCTATCAGCAGGTTCAGCCCCACATGGGCGAGGACTCTTTCCCCTGACTGCTGGTCTGGGTCCGCGCCTGCGATGATGTTAATGGGCAGGCTTCTGTCGCGGCCCTCGACGTTGCGCCAGGCTTCACCTTCGATCCGGAAGGAGAGGCTGAAAGCGCCGGCGAGATTTCGCGCGGCCCAGGCCGTGGCGGTGTATCTGTTCCCCTGACGGTAGCCATTGTCATTCTTTCCCAGCCGGATGGTGTTCAGCGTCTGCGCGCCCCACGACCATTGAGGGGCTTCGCCCGTATAGGTCGCCCCCAGGATGGGGTCAAAGGTTCCGCTGCCGAACTGCATATTATAGGGAAGATGATAGACCTTGTTGTGATGGTCGACGAAGGTTTCATCTATGGAGCCGGTCGGAAGGCTGACGCCGATGTTCAGATGCGCCCTGTGATTCGCGCCGCCGCTTTCCCGCCGCAGGATGGAATAGAGCGCCGTCACTTCGGTGTCGCCGAATTCCTTGTCGATATGCTTGTGAGAATGGCCCCCGCCATGGGAGGATTGATGCGTCATTTCCATGCGCATATATTGCGGCATGAGCATGAGCGTCAAATCGTCGGTGACGCCATACATCACCTCGAGCATATGCATGCCCATATCCATTTCGGCCGCCGCTTCGCCATAGGCTTTCTGAACGCTGGCGAGGCTGACGGAATCGGTCCCCTCCCTGTAGCCGGAGGTGCGGACATGTTTGTAACGGTAGCCGGCCATCCATTGTCCCTTTTTATGCAGATGATCGCCCATCACGCCAATGGGCGCATGGTCGTCCGGCTGATTCGCGTCATCCGCCCGGACAGGGACGTAAGTGAAGAGTGCAAGCGCGGTGACGCCTGCGAACAGTAAGTTTCGCATGAGTTTGTCCTTCAATGAATGATAAGTTTCGCCGGTTCGCGCCGGCGGATTTGAGACTTATGTGAAGGACGGGGAGGGAGGTGCGCGGGTTAACGGTTTGCGCCAGTCGGCCGCAGAGGAATGTATCGTTCCGGATGCCGCGAAAAAGGAAAGTTGCGCAGTAACCGGCAGGGGTGCGGCGGTAAGGTCGGCGACCCTTTGCCGGATACTCTGATGCGCCGCCAGATAGCATAGCGGGCATTGATAGTCTTCATGGGTGGCGGGCTTTTCCCTGCCATTACGCAAATCCTCCAGGCTGACCAGCTTGAACCCATCCGGGGTGCAGAGAATGATCTTGCCATTGAAGGATATCGCGGAACTGACGGCGTCGGTCTCGCCAGGCGCATGATAGACGGCGGCGAAGGGCAGCAGGACCTGGAATAGAAACGCCGCCGCCGTCAGAAGCGGAAGCAACCCCTTTTCCTTTTGTCCCCCCAGCCATTTCATGGCCGCTATCTAATGGGTGGCGAGGAGGTTCGTCAAACGGAATTGGCTTCTGCGATCATGTGGTTTTACTGGCCAGGTAATTCAGGGTGCGGGCTTCGGAATCGCCGCCGGTTCCGGTGATGGAGGCGCGCAAATCAGTGACGCCGATATTCTCCAGCCGCGCGATGGCGTCATCCAGCACATTCTCGCCGCCAATGATGGCGACATCCGCGGGGCCTGCCGCCCCTTCCCGGTCAAGCATGGCGCGGTAAGAAGGCATGGCGTTATAGAAGCTGAGCTGTTTGGCAAGAGAGGCCCGGGCGGCGTCGGGGTCATTCGTCAGCAGCAGGGGGAGGCCCGCGACAATGCGCGGGCGGGGGCGGCCGGCTGCCGCTGCGGCTTTGGTGATGAGCGGCGCGGTATGATTTTCCAGCGTATTGAGGCCGGTCAGCCAGGTGATGGTGCCGTCGGCCATGCCGCCAGCGAGGCCCAGCATCGCCGGGCCGAGGGCGGCAAGCAGGACAGGCACGGGCCGCGGCGCGTCTTCAATGGTTATGCCCGCATGCACGCGGAATTGCGTTCCATCATGATTGACCCGCCCGTCGCGCAGCAGGGGGCAGAGAATCTCCAGATATTCCCGCATCTGGCGGGCGGGTTGTTCATAAGACAGGCCGAGCATGTCTTCTACCATGCTCTTGTGCGACAGGCCGACGCCAAGCGTGAATCTTCCCCCGCTGGCGGCGGCGGCGGTCAGCGACTGCTGCGCAAGCGAAACGGGATGACGCGGCTGAATGGGAACGACCGATGTTCCCAATTCGATAGAACTGGTTTCGCGCCCGGCCATGGAAAGCGTGTTGATGGCGTCATGTCCAAAAGCGTGCACCATCCACATCGTGCGGAAACCTGCCGCCTCCGCCTCTTTCGCTTTCCCGATGGAAGTGTTCAGATGATTGGCGGCGGCCGCCCCGCAGGTAACTCCTATTCTCATACTGTTTCCCCCTTCTGCAACCGTGCAACCGCCAGCTCTAACGGCTGACATGGACCAGATCTGCAATATATCAGCGCAGGCTCGCTTCCACCACGAAGGCGGCCGCTGCACATCCAGAACCTCAACAGGTTATTTATATTTGCCCGCGCTCCATATGGTTCTAACATTTACGGACGGATTTCCCCTAGGGGAAGCGAAGAGTTGAACCGCACCACTGGTAATGGAGCCTTATCATGACGGAAACGCCAAAATACGCACCGCCCAAAGTCTGGACCTGGGATAAGGAAAGTGGGGGCAGATTCGCCGCCATCAACCGTCCGGTCGCGGGACCAACCCATGACAAGGAACTGCCTGTCGGGCGGCATCCGCTGCAGCTTTATTCCCTGGGCACCCCGAATGGCGTCAAAGTGACGGTCATGCTGGAAGAACTGCTGGCGTTGGGCCGCAAGGAGGCAGAATATGACGCCTGGCTGATCAATATCGG
>DMKG01000162.1:1132-3490 GCA_003454415.1 Alphaproteobacteria bacterium | reverse complement strand
AGTGGTTGGCGGCGGTGGAGGCGAAGTAGTCGGCGGCGGTGGAGGCGAAGTGGTCGGCGGCGGGGGCGGCGCAGTGGTCGGAGGCGGCGGCGGAGCTGCAGCCACAACTCCACTTTCATCGCGTGCGGCGATCTGTTCATTTCCAGCGCCCGACTCATTGGCTTCCTGGCTGGATAAGCCAACCACGCCGAGATCAGACAGCACACCCGCTACCGCCTGCGAGCTTAAACCCGTCGCCACAATCGAAGCGCCTGAGATTGCCGAGGCGTTTTCAACCGCGGGAGCGCTGGAGCCGCCAGCTTCGGCGCCACCGCCGCCTGCCGATTCCCCTTCCCCTCCGGCTGCGGCGGTTTCCGTAACCGGAATAGGCGCGGTCAACTGGCTCTGCAGCAGCAAGGTAAGGCGGGGTGGGGTTTGCACCACAGGCCCAGGCGCGCCGCCAGGCGAAACGAAGGTTCCATAGCCCGCACGGAACACATCCACGCTGCCTTTGCCGGTGGACACCGTCATGCCGCCGATCTTGAGGCCGCCGTCATTGCGCCCGCCAGGCCCCAGCAGGCCGATGAATTGGGCCCCTTCGGAGGATTCCGGATCATCCATGACGAACAGGGCCGTACCACGCACGCCAATGGTGGCGTCCCTGGTCTTGAGGGTGATCGCGGCGGGATTTGTCTGCGCCAGCTTACCCGAAACGTAACGCATCACGCCTTTGGTGAAATTCGCGGTCAGCCGGCCCGTACCGGCGGCAGGATCGTACACGAATTCGTCGATGACCAGATCGCTATCAGGCCCGATCGTGAATACGGTCTCATCCAGCAGCAGAATCTGCATCCGCGAGGCTTTTTCGCTGTTCACACGATCACCCAGCAGCATGTTCATGCCGGAACTGATTTTTTCTGGATTCGAGCGCTCTCCTTCGGAAACGCGAAGGCTCCCCACCACTCCAGCGGCCACACCCGCGCGCTGAGCGGCCTGGGTGGGCGTCAGGCCGTATTGCGCAAGAGCCGTACCCATCAGCAAAGCCTGGAAGATTCGTTTTGAGCTCAATTTTCCACCCAATTTTCCGCCCATCTTTTCCAAGTCACCCATGTAATATCCCCTGGCAGCGATTCTAGTGTTGTAATCAGAACAATCAGCGGTTAACCAAGCATTAATTAGGCATTTATACATAATCATAGGCTTGATTGGTTAAGTTATGCTAGGCATAAAAGCCATAATGCGGGAATGATCAAGCGTTTTGTAGGTCGTCACAATCTGAAGGGGCATTGGCGGGGAAATGACAGGCAATTCTGGATGGCGGCGCGGTCTGTTGCTGGGCCTTGGCGGAGTTCTGGCTGTGATGGCCAATGCGACCGCCACCTATGCGCAGGATGAGCCGTCCGAGGCTTCTGAGACCGTGCGCCGTGAGGCGAGGGAGCAGGTCGCCCGGGCCAAGGCCACGCAGAGTCTGGCGGCAGGGGCGGAAATGCCGGGAGAAGGGGTTGCCTATAGCGACGTGCTTTCGGACCCGGACCAGCCTGAAATCAATCTGCTGTATGTAAAATCCCTGATTGCCCGGGGCAATATCCAGCTGGCGGCGGCGACGACCGAACGGCTGCTGCTGATCTATCCTGAAGCCGATGACGTGCGGCTGTTATACGCGATTCTTCTCTACCGCATGGACGTGCTGGACGAGGCTTCCGTACAGCTGGACATATTGGAGCAGCATCAGCCCACCGGGGCGATCAAGGCGGAAGCCGCGCGGTATCGTGAACTGATCAAACAGCGTCTCAGCCCGCTCAAGCGGAGCGCGTCTCTCAGTATCGGCATGCATTACGACACCAACCGCAATTCCTTTCCCGATAATGATCTTTTCCTGATTCGCGATACCCGCTTCCGGATTCCCGGCGGCGAGGAAAACGACTGGGGACGTATCGCAATTGGTTCGGCGCAGATTTCCAGGGATATCGAGCAACAGAATTTGCAACAGGTCTTTGCCGATATAGCCGTGCTCAGAGACGACCAGGTGGAGATAGACGAACTCGATGTGAGCGCGTTTCTGCTGAATGGGGGCGTTCTTTACAGAACCATTTATGGGGATCTTATCCCGCGAGTGCATGCAAGCTGGATCGAACTGAACGAACAGAAATACTCTCAGGACTACAGCGTGTCTCTGTTGGGCCAGCGGCCTGTTTTCAAAGGCAGGATCAAGGCATTCGCAGAAGTGACGACAGGCTGGCGCAGATATAACAATACAAGGCTTCTGCCCTTTTCCAGCGAACAGGATGGGGATTACCAGCGTTACGAAATTGGCGGCGCCCGGCAATTTGACGCGCTCACCGCGCTTCGCGTGACGGCCGCCGTCAACAATATTGATGC
>DMKG01000162.1:432-887 GCA_003454415.1 Alphaproteobacteria bacterium | reverse complement strand
GATCTTCCCTACGAAGGTTATGACGGCTTCGATATCAACGCCACCCTGAGCAGATTGCTGCCGCGGGGCGCCTTCCTGCTAGCCAGCGTGAATTTCGAACGCCAGTATTATGACGGGAACGATCCGTTTATTTCGGTGCGCAAGCGTCAGGACCGGGACTGGAATCTGGATCTGACCTATGGCGTTCCCGTGGGAACCGTGATCGGCGTATTCGGGGGCAATCCGGCCGGGCCCGAGCCGCTGCGCGAGATCGTACTGAACCTAACTGCGGGCTTCGAGGATTCCCATTCGAATCTGCCGAATTACCAATATGATAATTACCGCCTCCAGTTCCTGTTCAGCCGGAACTGGAATTTCTAGGGCGTTCGCCGGAGCATCTGGCGTTAATCGCTCAAAAAACCATGGCGTCATTCTGTATCAGGATGACGCTTCTTTTTTATACCCGCGCAGGCGTC
>DMKG01000162.1:0-120 GCA_003454415.1 Alphaproteobacteria bacterium | reverse complement strand
TGCGCCAGCAGTCTGGCTACGGGGCCAGATAAGCGACCACAGGCAGACAGGTTAAGGAGCGGGGCGCTGATTTATCGCATCTCTCCCCCGCCTCTCTTCCCGATAGAGGGAAGAGGACGC
>DMKG01000184.1:11992-13790 GCA_003454415.1 Alphaproteobacteria bacterium | reverse complement strand
TTTGGCGCCCCGCGCCATGCACCGTGCCCATGGGAATGACCGCCGGCGCCCTGCAACAGGCGGCGAATTATCTGAATGCGCGCCTGCTGGGCCGCACGCTGGAAGAAGCGCGGCGGCAGGTTCAGACGGAGCTGGAGGCCAAACGCACGGAACTGGACACGCTCAGCGCCAGCGCAGTGGAAGCGGGCCTCGCCATCTGGGGCGGCGGGCACAACAATCCCGAAGGACCGTCCCTGATTGTGCGCGGCCACGCCAATCTGCTGGAAGATGTGCGCGCCCTAGAGGATCTGGAGCGAATCAGGCGTCTGTTCGACGATCTTGAAAGCAAGAGCGACCTCATCCATTTACTCGAACTGGCGCGAAACGCCGAAGGGGTGCGGATTTTCATCGGTTCGGAAAACAAGCTGTTTTCCCTTTCGGGCTCGTCTTTGGTGCTGTCGCCCTATCGCAACAAAGGCGGACAGATTGTCGGAGTTATCGGCGTGATTGGACCGACCCGGTTGAATTACGCCCGCATCATCCCCATGGTTGATTATACCGCCAGGGTTATTGGACAATTGCTCTCGTGAGCATGAAGCTGTATTGAAATGCGCCATGACAGACGACGTTGATGAAACACCCGAACAGGAAGGCTTGACCGCTGAGAAGCCGGAACTTCAGGAGGAACAGGCCATCGCCGTTCTACAGGCGGAGGTGGCGGATCTGAAGGACCAGCTCCTGCGCGCCGTCGCGGAGGCGGAAAATATCCGCCGCCGCGCAGCCAGGGAAAAGCAGGACATCAGCAAATTCGCTATAACCGGCTTTGCCCGCGATCTGCTGGCGGTGCCCGACACCCTTACCCGGGCCCTGGAAAGTATTGGCGAGGAAATGCGCGCCCTTGAAGGCGTGGCCGGGGTGATCGAAGGGATGGAGCTCACCCAGAAACAGTTGCTAGGCATTCTGGAACGGCACGGGGTGAAGCCGATCCAGCCGCTGGGTGAAAAATTCGACCCCAATTTTCACCAGGCCATGTTTGAAGCCCCGGATACCGGCCAGCCCGACGGCACCGTCATCCAGATCCTTCAGACCGGTTATGTCATCGGAGACCGGTTGTTGCGGCCGGCGCTGGTGGGGGTCGCCAAATCGGCGAATGCTGCGCCGCCTGCTGCTGGCGGCTCAGTCGACACAACCGCCTAATTCCGGTCCCGAAACGAATGATCCACAGGAACGCCGTAACGGATTTTGCAGTTTCAAACCCCCGGACCGCCTTGCGGCGGGCCGGGACGGCCCCTATATACCCTTCAATTCGTCCGGTCTTTCTGGGCTTTGTGGACGGGCGAATACAGGTGAAGGTATGGCGCGACGCCATATCATCCGCAACCTATGGTTAATTGGGGGAATTGACAGGCGCCTTTGGGCCTTCAAAACCTGCCGCAGGAGTGAAAAACATGGCAAAAGTAATTGGAATCGATCTTGGCACCACAAATTCTTGCGTCGCTATCATGGATGGCGCCACGCCACGTGTAATTGAAAACGCCGAAGGCGCGCGAACCACCCCATCTATCGTGGCGTTTACTGATGATGGCGAACGTCTGGTTGGCCAGCCAGCGAAGCGCCAGGCGGTGACCAATCCAGAAAATACGCTTTTTGCGATCAAGCGCCTGATCGGGCGCGCCTTCACGGATCCCATGGTGCAGAAAGACGCCAAAATGGTGCCGTACAAGATTATCAAGGCAGGTAATGGCGACGCCTGGGTCGAATCCCATGGCAAGCAATATTCTCCCAGCCAGGTCTCTGCGATCATTCTGCAGAAGATGAA
>DMKG01000184.1:9448-11753 GCA_003454415.1 Alphaproteobacteria bacterium | reverse complement strand
ACCGTCACCCAGGCCGTAATCACGGTGCCCGCCTATTTCAGTGACGCCCAGCGTCAGGCCACCAAGGATGCAGGCAAAATCGCCGGACTCGAAGTGCTCCGCATCATCAATGAGCCGACTGCCGCTTCGCTGGCCTATGGCCTCGACAAACAGGATGGCAAGGTCATCGCGGTATACGATCTTGGCGGCGGCACTTTCGACATTTCCATTCTCGAAATCGGCGATGGCGTGTTCGAGGTGAAATCCACCAATGGCGATACTTTCCTGGGCGGCGAGGATTTCGACATGCGCCTGGTGAATTATCTGGCGGATGAATTCAAGAAGGAGCATGGCATTGATCTGCGCAATGACAAGCTGGCCTTGCAGCGCCTGAAGGAAGAATCCGAAAAGGCGAAAATCGAACTGTCCTCCACACCACAGACCGAAATCAACCTGCCCTTCATCACCGCTGATAAAAGCGGCCCCAAGCATCTGACCATGAAACTGACCCGCGCCAAGCTGGAGGCGCTGGTGGATGATCTGATCCAGAAAACCATTCAGCCCTGCATGCAGGCGCTGAAAGACGCAGGCGTGACCGCCGCCCAGATCAACGAAGTCGTGCTGGTGGGCGGGATGACCCGTATGCCCAAAGTACGCGAAGCGGTGAAGAACTTTTTTGGCCGCGAGCCGCACAAGGGCGTCAATCCTGACGAAGTGGTGGCGATGGGCGCAGCCATTCAGGCCGGCGTATTGCAGGGCGATGTGAAAGACGTTCTTCTGCTGGACGTGACGCCCCTCTCCACGGGCATCGAAACCCTGGGGGGCGTTTTCACCCGGCTGATCGAGCGCAACACCACCATCCCGACACGCAAGAGCCAGGTATTCTCCACCGCAGAGGATAACCAGTCCGCCGTGACCATCCGCGTCTTTCAGGGTGAACGGGAAATGGCGGCGGACAATAAATTCCTCAACCAGTTCGATCTTGTGGGCATTCCCTCCGCGCCGCGCGGCGTGCCGCAGATCGAGGTGACCTTCGACATCGACGCCAACGGCATTGTCAATGTCAGCGCCAAGGACAAAGCCACCGGCAAGGAGCAGCATATCCAGATCCAGGCGTCTGGGGGTCTGAGCGACGCCGACATCGACAAGATGGTCAAGGATGCGGAAATGCACGCGGAGGAAGACAAGCAGCGCCGCGCCAAAGTGGAGATCCGCAACCGGGCCGAACAATTAGCCCATTCCACCGAGCGCACCCTCGCCGAGGCGGAAGGGAAGGCCGATGCGGAACTGAAGACGGAAATCGAAGCCGCCATCGCGGATCTGCGCAGCGCGCTGGAGGATGAAAACGCCGGCGAAGCGGAACTGGAGCCGAAAATCAACGCCCTCATGGCGCTTTCCATGAAACTTGGCGAAGCCATGTACAAGGCGCAGGAACAGGCCGCGGATGCGGGCCCCACGCCACAGGCCGATGACGGGGTGGTAGACGCGCATTTCGAAGAAGTTGACGATTCCACCAAGAAGGACTGAAACAAGAAACCCGGGCGTATGAAAAAATCATAGGCCCGGGTTTTTAAGTATCAAGCAGGTAGGGACACGTATGGCCAAACAATGCTTTTACGAAACTCTGGGGGTCCAGCGGGGCGCGTCACCGGAGACGATCAAAAGCGCGTACCGCAAACTGGCCAAGGAATATCATCCGGACCACAACAAGGAAAAACCGGATGCGGAGACGCGCTTCAAAGAGCTTAACAACGCCTATGACATTCTGAAAGACGATCAGAAACGCGCCGCCTATGACCGGTACGGGCATGCGGCCTTTGAAAATGGCGGACCACGGCGCAATGGCGCTGCAGGCGGGTTTGACTTCTCCGATCTCTCCGATGTCTTCAACGATCTTTTCGGCATGGGCGGACGGCGCGCCGGCAACCGCACCCGCGGGGGTGATCTGCGCATCAATCTGGAGATCGATCTGCGCGACGCCTATCTTGGCAAACAGGCCTCCATCCATGTTCCCACGGCGGTCGCGTGCGAACCCTGCGCGGGCAGCGGCGCGGAAGCCGGTTCGCAACCTGTGATGTGCGGCGCCTGTAAAGGGGCTGGCAAAATCCGCGCCCAGCAGGGATTTTTCACCATCGAACGCAGTTGCCCTTCCTGCGGCGGCCGCGGCCAGGTGATCAAAAGCCCCTGCAGGGCCTGTAACGGCGCCGGAAGAGTCCATAAGGACCGTACACTGAATTTCACCGTCCCCCCCGGGGTGGAGGAAGGCACCCGCATCCGCCTGGCGGGCGAAGGCGAGGCCGGGTTGCGCGGCGCGCCGCCGGGCGAC
>DMKG01000184.1:0-9301 GCA_003454415.1 Alphaproteobacteria bacterium | reverse complement strand
TAGGGCGTTCAGGGAGGACCGGGCGGCGATCTTTACGTGTTCATTTCCATTACTCCCCATCCCATCTTCCAGCGTGACGGCAATGATCTGTATTGCCGCGTGCCGGTGCCGATGACGGTCGCCGCTCTTGGCGGGCAGATCGAGGTGCCGGTCATGGAAGGCGAGGCGGCCCGCGTCGCCATTCCCGAAGGATCCCAGAGCGGGCGGCAATTCCGGCTGCGCGGCAAGGGCATGCCCTCTCTACGCGGCGGCGGCTTCGGAGATCTCTTTATCGAGACCGTGGTGGAAACGCCGATGAACCTGACCAGGCGGCAAAAAGAATTGCTGCGGGAGTTCGCCGAAGGCGGCAGCGAAAAAACCTCGCCCGAATCCACCAGCTTCTTTGCCCGCGTCAAAGACCTGTTCTCCGGCGCAGGCGCAGAGAAAGCGGATGGGCAGGGTTCACACTGAAGAGTCAGAAGGCGTTTTTCATCTCTGGCAGTTGGGGCAGAAGAAAGTGGAGCGCCCCGACTGGGTAAGGCGGGCGATGGTCCTGGCGCAATGTTTGCACGGCTCACCCGCCCGGCCATACACCTCGAATCCGTGCTGAAAATATCCGAGGCTGCCATCGGCGGCCACGTAATCGCGCAGGCTGGAGCCGCCCGCGACGATGGCGTCCTGCAGCACGTTGCGGATGGCGGCGGACAGGTTTTCCGCCCGCGCGCCCTTGACGCTGGCCGCCATCCGGCGCGGGGAAAGCCGCGCGCGGAACAGCGCCTCACACACATAGATATTTCCCAGGCCCGCGACCAGACGCTGATCGAGCAGGGCGGATTTCAGCGGGGTCCTGCGCCCGGCAAACAGTTTGGAAAGGCGAGGACCGTTCATTTCATTACCCAGAGGCTCGATGCCCAGTCGCCGCAGGAAACGGTTCTGCCCGAGCGCGCCCGGCGCGATCAGCTCCATGAAGCCAAAACGGCGCGGATCACTGTAGACAACGCGGGCGCCGTCATCGAGGTGAAACACCACATGATCGTGGACCCCCTGTTCCGTATCAAAACGGTAACGTCCGCTCATGCCGAGATGCGAAAGCAGGGTCGCGCCATTCTGCAGGCCGATCAGAAGATATTTGGCGCGCCGCCGCACATCCAGAACCTGCTGACCGGAAAGGCCGGAAGCAAAGCCTGGGTTAAAGGGAAAACGCAGATCCGGGCGGAACAGATCCGTCCGCACGATCCGCCGTCCGCACAGGCGCGTCTCCAGTCCGGCGCGGATGGTTTCGACTTCCGGCAATTCAGGCATGACGCGATATACCCCGCGCGCAGAACGGCTATTTTTCAAACAGCGTGTGGCAAAGCTCCCGGGCCAGCCCGGCGGCGTTCAGCTTGCCGGGCTTGACCCATTCCAGGGACCAGTTCATGGCGCCGAAAAGATACATGCGCAACAGAGATAAATTGATGTCCTTGCGCAGCACCCCAGCTTCCTGCGCCGCTATCAGCAATTCGCGCCAGTATTCGCCATAGGCGTTACGCAACCCCAGTTGCCTTTCCTGAATATCATTGGGCGTCTGACCGAAATTGCGGATATTGGCGGATGAATAGTCGCCATATTCATGCAGCGTGCTCAGATGCGCCTCAACCGCCGCCAGAAGCTTTGTATAATATCCTTCCTTGTCCGGCACGGCCTCCACCGCCCGGCGTACAGCTTCAAAAATCAGCGTGAGGCCGATTTTCAGAACTTCCTCGAACAGCTGATCTTTGGACTCGAAATAATAATAGATACTGGCGGCGCGCATGTCGGCCGCCAGGGCGATGTCGTTCACCTTGGTGCCGGCATAGCCGCGCTGGCGAAACTCCCGCGCCGCCGTATCCAGAATCCGTTGCCGCGTACGATCCGATTTGAGCATAATCAATTGTGTCCATAGTTTAGGCTTGCAATCAACCCCTAAATCTAAATACTATTAGAAAATTTCACGCGCCCGAAAACCTGTGATCGGATCAGGAGAATCCCCATGGAATATAAGGATATTATCTACGAAGTGCGCAATGGCGCGGCCTGGATTCTGATCAACCGCCCGGAGGTCTATAACGCCTTTCGCGGCACGACGGTGGAAGAACTGATCAGAGCCTTCAACAAAGCAGGTTATGACAAGGATATCGGAGTGATCGTCCTGGGCGGCGTAGGGGATAAGGCGTTCTGTACGGGCGGCGATCAGTCCACCCATGACGGCAATTATGATGGACGCGGGCTGATCGGCATGCCGGTCGAGGAGCTGCATGCCGCCATCCGTGACGTTCCCAAACCGGTGATCGCCCGTGTGCAGGGCTATTCCATCGGCGGCGGCAATGTGCTGGGAGTGCTCTGCGACATGACCATCTGTTCCGAAAGCGCCATTTTCGGCCAGGTCGGCCCGAAAATGGGCTCCGTCGATCCGGGCTATGGCACCGCCTATCTGGCGCGGGTGGTGGGCGAGAAAAAGGCGCGCGAAATCTGGTATATGTGCCGGCGGTATTCCGGCAAGGAGGCGGTCGCCATGGGGCTGGCCAATATCTGCGTGCCCGACGCCGATCTGGATACGGAAATCCAGAAATGGTGCGACGAAATCATGGAGAAAAGCCCCACGGCGCTGATGATCGCCAAGCGCTCCTTCAATGCGGACAGCGAAAACATCCGCGGCATCGGCAATCAGGGCTTTGTCAGCCTGAAAATGTATTATGATTCAGAAGAATCCCGCGAGGGCGTCAGCGCGCTGAACGCCAAGCGCAAACCCGATTTCCGCAAATACGTCAAATAACCGGGCGTCACCGGAGAGGAAGCCGAGATGGACTTTTCCCTTACCCCGGAACAGCGCGCATTTCAGGAAACCGTACGCCGGTTTGCCGGGGAGAAACTTGCGCCCTTTTACCAGCAGCGCGAACTGGATGGAAAAATTCCCAAATCCCTGCGCAGGGAAATGGGCGAGCTTGGCATGATCGGCATCGAACTGCCGGAAAAATTCGGCGGACAGGGGCTGGATTGCGTCACCGCCGGCATCGTCATCGAGGAAGTGGCGAAGGCGGATTTCAACGTTTCCTATATTCAGCTTCTGGCCTCGCTGCTTGGCGCCCTCATGAAACAGCATCCCGACGAGGAAGTGGGGCGGCGCATCATCGGGGACATGTGCACGGGGGAAATCATTGTCGCGCTAGGGCTGACCGAGCCGCGCGGCGGATCGGACGCGGCGCATCTGGTGCTGAAAGCCACGAAAGACGGGAATGATTATATTCTGAACGGAGAGAAAACCTCGATCTCCCTGGCCGACCAGTCGGATCTGGTGGTGCTGTTCGCCCGCACCGGCGGCGAAGGCGCAAGGGGCGTCTCGGCGTTTCTCGTCCCCCTTGATCTTCCGGGCGTGAGCGCCACGCGCTTCAACGATCTGGGATCGGGCGCGGTTGGCCGCGGCTCGCTTTTCTTCGACGATGTCCGGGTCGGAGCCGACGCCCTGATCGGCAAGGAGGGCGAGGGCTTCAGGCTGGTGATGAACGGCTTTGACTACAGCCGCGCCCTGATCGGCCTGCAATGTCTGGGGGCGGCGGCGGCCTCGCTGGAGGAAACCTGGAAATATGTGACCGAGCGCCAGGCGTTCGGCAATCCCATCGCCAAATATCAGGGCGTCACGGAACCGCTGTCGGAGGCGGAGACCCTGCTCACCGCCGCCCGCCTGCTGTGTTACAAGACCTTGTGGCTGCGCGACCGGGGCGAAGCGCATACCGCCGAAGCCGCCATGTGCAAATGGTGGGCGCCCAAGACCGCCTTCGACATCATCCACAACTGCATCATCATCAACGGGCATTTCGCCTACAGCAAGGAGATGCCGCATCAGCAGCGTTTGCGCGATGTGCTGGGCCTGCAGATCGGCGACGGCACGCCGCAAATCCAGAAAATGATCATTGCGCGGGAAAAGATCGGCCGCGTTGCAGTGCCGTATTGAACCAGGAGGAAGGAGAAGCGCCATGACGGAGGAAGTGGTCCGCATCTGGAGTGAAGGCCCGGTAGGCGTGATGGAGCTGAACCGGCCGCAGGTGTTCAATTGCCTGGCGCTTCGCGTGATGGAGGCGCTTGAAACAGGACTGCGCGGTTTCGAATCCGGCGAAGAGGCGCGGGTGGTTCTGATCCGCAGCACCGGCAAGCATTTCTGCACCGGCGCCGATCTGGACGAGGTGAAGGGAAAGCGCGGCGATCTGCAGGCGCTGAAGCATTTTATCAGCTATGGTCATGGCGTCCTGCGCAGCATGGAGACCTCCAGTCTGCCGGTCGTCGTGGCGGTGCAGGGCCTTGCGCTGGCGGGCGGGCTGGAACTGATGATGGCAGCGGATGTGGCGTTTGCCGGGGAAAGCGCCCGGCTGGGCTGCCAGCACGCGCAATTCGGCCTCATTCCCGGCTGGGGCGGCACCCAGCGACTGCCGCGTCTGGTTGGAGAGCGCCGCGCCCTGGACCTCATGTTCAGCGCCCGCTGGATCGAAGCAAAGGAGGCGCAAGCCTGGGGCCTGGTGAACTACGTCACACCCGATGCGGAACTGCATGCGCAGGCCATGGAATATTGCAAGACGCTGGCGGCGCGCAACGCCAATGGCATTGCCGCCATGAAGCGGCTCACGGTGCAGGGGCTATCCGGCAATCTCGATCATGGACTGGCGCTGGAGGCGTCCGAAGCGCCGGAGGCCCTGATGAGCGATAATGTAACCGAAGGGCTGAACGCCTTTCAGGAGAAACGCCAGCCGGTTTTCAGATAAGATCAGGAAAGCAGGACGGATATCAGGGAGAATGCAATGGATCTGGAACTCGCGGGCAAATCGGTCATCGTCACCGGCGGCGCATCGAATATCGGGCGCGCCATCACACTGGGGTTTGCGCGGGAAGGCGCAAACATCACCATCGCTGAACTGGACACCGCCCAGGGCGAAAAAGTCGCGCAGGAGGCCCTGAAACTTGGGGCGAAAAACGTTCAGGTGATCAGAACCGACGTCACCAATATGGATCAGGTGAAAGCCATGACCGCCGCCGCCATAGGCAAATTCGGCGGCATTGACGCGCTGGTCAACAATGTGGGCTGGGACGATCTGAAATTCTTCATGCAGACCACACCGGATTTCTGGCAGAAAATCGTGCAGATCAATTTTATCGGCATGCTGAATTGCACCTATTGCGCCCTGGAGCAGATGATCAAGGCCGGCAAGGGCGGCTCCATCATCTCCATCAGTTCCGACGCCAGCCGGCAGGGAGAGCCGCGCGAGGCGGTCTATGGCGCGATGAAGGCGGGAGTGAACAGCTTCATGAAAACCATCGCCAAGGAAAACGGCCGTTATGGCGTCCGCTGCAACGCCGTTTGCCCGGGCGTCACAATTCCCGAAGAATCCGATGAGGTCGGCTCGAACAGCATGTGGACCGATCCTAATGCGATGTTCACCCAGGAACAGTTCGCCGCCATCGCCAAGAGCCTGCCGCTGCGCAAGCTGGGCCGGCCGAAAGATCTGGCGAATGCGGTGGTGTTCCTGTCCTCCCAATCCGCTGCGGGCCATATCACCGGCCAGGTGCTGAGCGTCAGCGGCGGTTACAGCATGATCGGCTAGCCGTAACGGCGGTCAGCGAAGTTTTTCAGCAAGAGGGAAACGCAAACATGTTGAAGGCGCAACAAATTGAAATTTCCGAACGCTTGCTGCGTTACAAGGAGACCAACACCCAGGCGATGGCGGATGCGCCATTCGTCAATCCGGTCAGCATCTATACGGACCCGGCGCATTTCGCCCGCGAACGGGAATTGTTCTTCCGGCAAATCCCCTTGTTCATGGGGCTTTCCTCGCGGCTGGCGAAACCCGGGGATTTCATCACCAACAATTTCACCGGCCAGCCCATCCTGATCATGCGCGGCGAGAAGGGCGAGCTGAACGCTTTTCTCAATGTCTGCCGGCATCGCGGCGCAAGGGTGCTGGAGGAAGAGTGCGGCCGGGGCAAGCGGCGTTTCACCTGTCCCTATCATGGCTGGGTTTATGACACATCGGGAAAACTTGCGGAAATTCCCCATTCGGAACGGGTGGGCGCACTGGACAAGGCGGCGTTGGGCCTTACCCGCCTGCCGGCCGCTGAAAAATACGGGCTGATTTTCGTGCGCCCCACGCCCGGCGCGCCCGTGGATGTGGATGCCCTGCTGGGCGGCCTGGGGCCGGAAATCGGCGCCTTCGGTTTTGAGAAATACGCGCATTACCGCTCGGCCAGCATGAGCTACAATTTCAACTGGAAAATCGTTCAGGACACGTTTCTGGAAACTTATCACCTTCCCGTCCTGCACCGCACCACGGTCAATCCCCTGATCGACTGGAGCGTTTCGACTTTCGATCCCTATGACTACAATCTGCGCTTCGCCATTACCCGCAAGGATTTCGAGCAATGGCGCGATCAGCCACCGGCCGAGCGTAATGTGCTATCGCAGCTGGCGATCGTCTATCTGCTGTTCCCCAATCTGACCTTCATCTGGCAGGGCGATCATGCGGAGGCCTGGTGCGCCTATCCCGATGCGAACCATATTGACCGCACCAATATCGAATTCATGCTTTTCGCGCCGGAACCCCCGGCGAATGACAGCGTGCGCCGCCATTGGGACCGGAATTTCGATATCGCCATCGCAACGGTGGAGAAAGAAGATTTTCCCATGAGCGAGAAGCTCAATGCAGGGTTTTTCTCCGGCGCGCAGAAAGAGGTGGTCTATGGCCGCAACGAGCCCGCCCTGATCCACTACCACGAATCGCTGCGCCGGGCGATGCGCGCGAACAAACCCATTTTCTGAGCCTCACCCCCAATACGGTTTTTATCATGCCCCCCAAGGACAAAAGCAGAAATATCCTCGGCCCTACCTCACACAGCTATTTCTCCCAGCGGCTTCGGCTGCATTATGTGGACTGGGGCAACCATGACGCGCCGCCCATGCTGCTTATCCATGGCGGCCGGGATCATTGCCGGAACTGGGACTGGGTTGCGGAAGCCTTCCGCAAGGATTATCACATCATCGCGCCGGATCTGCGCGGCCATGGCGACAGCCAGTGGATGATCGGCGGCGCCTATAGCATCAATGACTATACCTATGACATTGCGCAATTGCTGCATCAGACGAAAATGACCCCTCTGACGATCATTGGCCATTCGCTGGGGGGCAATATCTCCCTGCGCTATACCGGCCTGTTCCCGGAGAATGTGGTCAAGCTCGTCGCCATAGAGGGGATGGGGCCGCCCCCTTCCTTCACCCAGGAAATGGCGTCACAGACGAATATGCAGCGGGTGCGCGGCTGGATAAAGGAGCTGCGCGACGCATCGGGCCGTCAGCCGCGCCGCTACAAGACGGTGGAAGAAGCTTATGAGCGCATGCAGAAGGAAAATCCCCATCTCAGCCCGGAACGGGCCTATCACCTGACGGTGCACGGCGTGAACCAGAACGAGGATGGCTCCTATAGCTGGAAATTCGACAATTACGTGCGGGTGTTCGCCCCCCGGAACATCGAAGCGGAAGCGCTGGAGTTTCAGGAATACTGGAAAGCGATCACCTGCCCGGTGCTGCTGTTCCGCGGCACGGAAAGCTGGGCCACGGATCCGCTGCAGGATGGGCGCGCCGCCCATTTCAGCAATGTCCAGGTCGCCAATGTCGAAGGCGCAGGGCATTGGGTGCACCATGACAGGCTGGATGAATTCCTGCGCATCACGAAGGATTTCCTGAAGGGGTAAACCGCCCCTGCTTGCAATTCGTTACCGGAAACCATAGCTGTTATTCATGAAAATCGCCGTCATCCCCGTCACGCCCTTTCAGCAGAACTGCACCCTTCTGGTCTGTGAAGAGACCATGAAGGGCGCGCTGGTCGATCCGGGCGGGGATGTGGACAAGATCCTTTCCGGGGTGGAGCAGGTGGGCGTCAGCCTGGAGAAAATATTCCTCACCCACGGGCATATGGATCATGCGGGCGCCGCCGGGGAGCTGGCGGAACGCCTGAACCTGCCCATAGAGGGGCCCCATATTGGCGATAAATTCTGGATCGATTCCATGCCGCAGCAGGCGCGGCAATTCGGCCTGCCGCCGGTGCGCAGTTTCACTCCTGAGCGCTGGCTCAACGACGGGGACCAGGCGCAGTTCGGCGCCATTACCCTGGAGGTGCTTCACTGCCCCGGGCATACGCCGGGGCATGTGGTGTTTTTCAACCGCGACGCAAGACTTGCCCAGGTGGGGGATGTGCTGTTTCAGGGCTCCATCGGACGCACGGATTTTCCCGGAGGAAATCACGACCAGCTCATCCGGTCGATCCGGGAAAAGCTGTGGCCGCTTGGCTCCGATGTGGTGTTCGTTCCAGGGCACGGGCCGCTCTCCACCTTTGGCGACGAGCGGCGCTCCAACCCTTTTGTGCGTGACGGGGTCTGAACGCCTGCGACCGCGTCCCAGGCCGGCGGCGGGGGTTAAAAGCCGCCGCCGGCAACCGGAATCCCGGATTTACTTCTTCGGTTCGTCCACCGGCGGTTTGCCGACGGCCTTGGCTTCGATCATCGCGTCGATGTCAGCTTGCGAATAGCCGTATTTAGCCAGCACTTCATAGGCGTCCGCGCCCTTGCGCGCAGGGTGCAGACGGAATTTCGCCGGCGTCTTGGTGAAATTCACCGGATGGGCGGTGGTGAAATAGCCGCCTTCCGTCGGGTGTTCGCGACGGGTGAAGAATTTGACATCCTTCAGATGCGGATCCTGCTGCAGATCCTCCAGCCGGTTGATGCGCATGCAGGGGATGTCATGCTCATCCAGCAGGGTCATCCATTCCTGGGTGGTCTTTTCCTGGGTCACCTCGCCGATCAGGGCATAGAGCTTGTCGATATTCTTGGTGCGGTCCTCGAAGCTGGCGCCGCGCCAGGCGTCCCACAGTTCCGGCCTGCCCGAGATTTCGAAGAACAGCGGCCAGTGCTTGTCGGTATAGGGCACGATGCCGATATAGCCGTCCTTGCTCTTGAAGGGTTTGCGGTTCGGGGTCAGAATCCGGGTATAGCCCCATTGCCCGATGGGCGGATCATAGGCGTGGCCGTAGAAATGCTCGGCCAGGGTGAAGCCCACCAGGGCCTCCAGCATCGGCACTTCGACGAACTGGCCCTCGCCGGTGCGCTGATGGTGGAACAGCGCAGCCAGCGTCGCATACATCATGTGCAGGCCGGTCGCCTTGTCCGCGACGATGGAGGGCAGAAAGCGCGGCTGCTCGGTCTTGTCGGTCTTGGGCAGCAGATCGGCGATGCCAGAGGCGCCCTGCACCAGATCGTCATAGGCCTGACG
>DMKG01000186.1 GCA_003454415.1 Alphaproteobacteria bacterium | reverse complement strand
GGCGCGGCAGGACGAGCACAGCCTGCTGAGGGGTGAGCTTTCCTTTCCAGCCGCCTCAGGGTTTTTTTAAAGCGGACAAGGTGGCGCTATGAACAAGGCCCGCGCTAAAAACCCGCCGGTACAGATGATCCAGAATGTGGAGCATTTAGGATCCACGCCCGTTGAGCTGACGATTCGGCTTGACGAAATCGCGGCTGGGGACCTGGCTGAATATCTGGATCTCATAATTCTCGAAAATTTTCAGGCTGAATTGCAGATCCAGCGCTGGGGCGGGCGCGGCGTCGCCGTTACAGGTGAGGTCAGCGCCGATGTCACACAGGAATGCGTCGTCAGCCTGGAGCCGGTCCGCTCTCATGTCAGGGAGATCATCACAGTGCGATTCTTGCCGGAGTCAGAGATGGAAAACGCTTCGGAAGAAGTTTCTGACTTATCCAGGGAGGTGTGGATCGAACCAACTGAGGAGGATCCCCCAGAAGGGTTCAATGGGCGGGATATTGATCTGGGCGCGGTCGCAGTTGAATTTCTGGCGCTAGGCCTTGATCCTTATCCGCGTGCTGAGGGCGCCGTCCTGCAGGAATCTGAAGATGCGGATCTGAATGACGGTGAAAGCCTGTCCTCCCCTGAGAGGAGGCAGGCATTTAACGCCTTTCAGTCGCTGGCGGCTTTGCGCGACAAGCTGAAGGGATAGACGGGCCGTTCAATCGTCCCGTTCGGGCAGGATCTGACGGCCCCGGTATTTACCGGATTTGAGATCGATATGATGCGGGCGCACCAGTTCGCCGGATTCCTTGCTTTCCTGATAAACGGATTTAGGCAGCGCGTCATGGGAGCGGCGCATGCCACGTTTCATGGGGGTGGTTTTTCGTTTGGGGACTGCCATGATCCTGGGCCTATAAACAGAATGATTACCTGCAATGTGCAGGAAAGCGCGCAAACTAGTTGGCGACGGCATGGCTGTCAAGTACGGGCTGCTGTGTTCTATCCTGTGCCTGCCGTTAATCATGTATTTGGTATTTCTTGGAATTGGGCGGGATTTTCGCTATTCAGATCGCCAAACTGAAATAAAAATGTTACGGAAAATGATCGCGCGACAGGGAAACGGTTAAGGAAAGACAGGGCATTTGACCTTCACTGACAAGATGATCCTTACCCTGGCTCTGGACGCCATGGGGGGCGACGCCGCGCCTGAAATGGTAATCGAAGGGGCGGCTTTGGCGGGCGCCCGTCATGATGACATTCGATTCGTGCTGTTCGGGGATGAAACGCGCCTGAAGCCGCTGATCACCCCTTACGGAGCCCTCAAAGACCGTTGTGAAATACGCCATACCAGCGAGGTTGTGGGCGCGGATGACAAGCCCAGCCAGACCGTCCGGCGCGGCAAGGGCACCAGCATGTGGAAAGCCATCGAAATGGTCAAGAATGGCGAGGCAGGGGTCGCCATATCAGCGGGCAACACGGGCGTTCTGATGGCGATGTCGGTATTGCAGTTGCGCACCATGAAGGATATCCGCCGCCCCGCCATTGCTTCCACCTGGCCTGGGCCGGAACGCGAAAAAGTCGTGCTGGATCTGGGGGCGAATCTGGAATGTGACGAAGACAGCCTAGTGCAATTCTCCGTGATGGGAACAGCCTTCGCCCGTGTGGTTCTGAATATCCCAAAGCCCCGGCTTGGCTTGCTGAATGTGGGTGAGGAAGAGCAGAAAGGGCATGAATATGTGCGCGCAGCCGCTACTTTGCTCCGCCAGGCGGCGCAGGAAAACATGGAGTTCATCGGTTTTGTGGAAGGAACGGATCTTGGAGGCGGAAGCGTTGATGTTGTTGTAACTGACGGATTTACGGGTAATGTCGCCTTGAAAACCGGGGAGGGGAGCGCAAAACTGATCTTCCATCTTCTGGGCAACGCGTTTCGGTCTTCCCTGCTGTCCAGACTGGCTTATGTTCTGGCGCGTCGCGCCTTTCAAAGCTTGCGTGATAAGCTTGATCCGAGGGCGCATAATGGCGGGGTGTTCCTGGGCCTCAACGGTCTCGTCATCAAAAGTCACGGTGGAACGGACGGCATGGGATTTGCCCATGCGATTGAAACTGGTATAGAAATGGCCAAGGGAGATCTGGTTTCACGTATCGCGCAGGACATGAAGAATTTTGAAGAAGCGCTTAAAATAACTATCGAATCAGAATCCGGACTTCCAATGAAACCAAATCATGGCCTAGAGGCTAAAATCAGGTGACCCCCCTCAGATCAGTTGTCTGCGGCGTGGGTGGATATCTGCCCGCGCGCGTGATGCGCAATGCAGAACTCGCGAACATGGTGGATACCAGCGACGAATGGATTGTCGAACGGTCCGGCATCCATGAGCGGCGCATCGTCGCCGATGGAGAAATGACATCGGACCTCGCGCTTCAGGCGGCGCGGGCGGCGCTCACCCATGCGGGAATGGATGCGCAGGAAATCGATCTTATCGTTCTGGCGACGGCAACCCCAGATCAGACTTTTCCTGCGACCGCCACGAAAGTGCAGGCGGCTCTAGGCATAAAGCAGGGCGCAGCCTTTGACGTCCAGGCGGTGTGCAGCGGATTCGTTTACGCATTGGCAGTCGCCAACAATTTTATCGCGATGGGACAGTTTCAGAAAGCTCTGGTGATCGGTGCGGAAACCTTTTCACGGCTGCTGGATTGGCAGGACCGCACGACCTGCGTCCTGTTCGGCGATGGGGCTGGGGCGATGGTGCTGAAAGCGGGCCCCTTCACGGAAACGCTCGCGGACCGCGGCATCCTCACCACGCATTTATATGCGGACGGGCGGCATCACGATCTGCTGTATGTCGATGGAGGTCCGTCTTCAACCGGAACCACCGGCCATTTGCGGATGAATGGCCGCGAAGTCTTCAAACATGCCGTCAATAACCTGACCCAGGCCGTAAACGAAGCGCTATCTGCGACGGGCCTCAGCGCAAGCGGTATAGACTGGATCGTGCCGCATCAGGCCAATAAGCGCATCATCGACGCGACAGCCAGGAAATTGGGCATTCCGCTGGAAAAAGTCGTGCAAACCGTTGGCCAGCACGGCAATACTTCGGCGGCTTCCATTCCTTTGGCGCTGGATGCGGCGGTGCGGGATGGACGGATCAAGACCGGCGATCTGGTGCTGCTTGAAGCTATGGGCGGAGGCTTTACCTGGGGCTCGGCGCTGATCCGCTGGTAATTGACCCGGCCGCCATGTATGGTTCAAGACTGACCCCTATCTATTTGACACAGAGCCATTTCTTTGTGCAGAATGAAGCAAGCAATCGTTCGCAAACCGGACGCGATCTGGAAAAGATGAGGAGGGGCCATGGGAACGGTTACCCGCTCGCAATTGAGTGAATCCGTGCATAGGGAAGTAGGGCTTTCACGCAGCGAATCGGCGCAACTCGTCGAAGCTGTGCTGGAGGAGGTATGTTCTGAGCTTATCAAGAGCAGGCAGGTGAAGATATCCTCCTTTGGAACCTTCATGGTGCGGGAGAAGGGAGGGCGCATTGGCCGTAATCCCAAGACAGGCGAGGAAGTTCCCATTGCGCCGCGCAAGGTGCTGGTGTTCCGGCCCTCTCATGTGATGAAAGAGCAGATCAACCGGGCCACTCCCAAACTTCGTGGCGATGGACCCGCTTCAGACTGATTATTCTGTGCAAAAATCAATCAACGCGTTCAGGACAATCAGTGAGGTTGCAGCCGAACTTAACGTTCCGCAGCATGTTCTGCGGTTCTGGGAGAGCAAATTCACCCAGATCAAGCCTTTGAAACGGGCAGGGGGGCGGCGTTATTACCGGCCGGACGACGTCAATCTGCTGCGCGGGATTCGCGGCCTGCTTTATGGCGAAGGCTATACTATCAAGGGGGTGCAAAAACTGCTCAAGGAGCGCGGGCCGCGCTTCGTCAGCGGCGCGATGAACCAGGCGGAAGCCGTGGACTCCGTCGCGCAAATCATAGAAAAGCCGCCAGTCGCCGAGGATGTCTCCAGACCAAAGGCGAACCGAAATCTGCGCCGGCCACAGCCCAATCCTGATGAGATTCCCTTGCCTATCCTGTTGCCAGAATTGGTCAGACCGGGCATGGCCGCAGACCCTTCACCCACGCATCCTAAGGCGGTGCGTCCCACCCGGATCAACCCGGCCCAGCGCAGGAAACTGGAACAATTGCTTGCCCAATTGTGTGATATTCAGCAGATGCTGGAAAATCCCTGATATTATTTTTTTCCTGATTTGCACGGTTTGGCGGATTTTTCCCGACTGTCTGGTTGCCCTGAACGCCAGCCGGGGCTATATTCCGCCGCCTTGGCAGACCCGCCAAGCATCGTCGGAGTGTGGCGCAGCCTGGTAGCGCACTTGTCTGGGGGACAAGGGGTCGTCGGTTCAAATCCGGCCACTCCGACCACCCTTCGCCGGGTCCATTCCTGGAAGGGTTATCAATGGGACATCAGCATCGGGATGGCAGTGCTGGCGATGTAAATTATGGCCGCTTGGCCAGTACTTACAGCCGTTATCGTCAGCCTGACCCGGCCATAGCCGCTTTCATCAGGTCGTTTTTGGGAAATGCGCGCTCCGTTCTGAATGTTGGCGCAGGGACGGGTTCCTACGAACCAGAGGACAGAAAGGTAACAGCGGTTGAGCCTTCCGCCTCCATGCGCGCTGAGCGGCCTATACATTTTCCGGAAGCCATTGACGCCATCGCGGAAAATCTTCCCTTTGCGGATGGCGCTTTTGACGCCAGCATGGCTATCTCTACGGTGCATCAATGGGCTGATCCCGGCGCTGGCCTTCTTGAGTTACGCCGCGTTACCCTTGGGCCGGTCCTTGTCCTGACCTGCGAGCCGCAGGAGCTGGACAGGTTCTGGCTGAATGACTATGCGCCTGAAGTCATCGCCACCGAGTCACGCCGCTTTCCCGCTACACAGGATATAATTAAGCATCTCGGCGCGCATTCCGTAGTCAAACCGGTTCCCATACCCTTGCAGTGCAAGGACGGTTTTAACGAGGCTTATTATGGCCGTCCAGAAATGCTGCTGATTCCTGAAGCCAGGCAGGCATGCTCTGCATGGAGTTTTCTTGCGCCTGACGCCGTCGAAAGATTTCAGGCGCATTTGATCCGCGATCTGAAAAGTGGGGCCTGGGATAAGAAATATGGATATCTGCGTAAACAGCCCACGTTCGAGGGATCTCTCACACTGATCATTGGCCTGCTGTAAGAACCAGAGAATTAGGTTATTAAGATAAGGTCCGTTTGCCCAACCGTAAGGTAACAGTTTGCGCGAAAATTTCGATCTCATCATCGCTGGAGCGACTATCGTCAATCATGATGGGCGCGGGATTGCGGATATCGGCGTGCGGGATGGCCGCACCGCCGCCATTGGCGATCTGGCGCAGGCGGGCGCTGCGCGCATCCTGCAGGCGAAGGGACTGCATGTGTTGCCGGGCGTGATCGACAGCCAGGTCCATTTCCGCGAACCCGGCAATGAGCACAAGGAAGATCTGGAAAGCGGCAGCCTGGCGGCCGTCATGGGCGGGGTGACAGCGGTGTTCGAGATGCCCAATACCAGTCCCCCCACCACGACCGCTGCGGCGCTGGAGGACAAACTGCGCCGGGCGGAGCGCCGCATGCATTGCGATTTCGCCTTCTATATCGGGGCGACTGCGGAGAATGCGGAGGAGCTCGGCGAACTGGAGCGCCTGCCAGGCTGTTCCGGCGTCAAGCTTTTCATGGGGGCCTCGACCGGCAATCTGCTGGTGGAGGATGATGACGGTCTGCGGCGGGTTTTGCGGCACGGATGCCGGCGCGTCGCCATCCATTCCGAGGATCAGCCCCGCCTGGCGCAGCGAAAACACCTGGCGCTTCCGGGCAAGGTGGAAACCCATCCGGTCTGGCGCGATGCGGACTCCGCCCTCCTTTCCACCCGGCGGCTGCTGCGCATCGCCAGGGAAGAGCGCCGCCTGGTGCATGTCCTGCATGTCACTACGGCAGAAGAGATCGCCCTTCTGGCCGGCCACAAGGACATCGCCAGCGTCGAGGTGACGCCGCAGCATCTCACTCTGGCGGCGCCCGAAGCCTATGCGGAGCTTGGAACCCGCGCCCAGATGAACCCGCCCATCAGGGATGCGGCGCACCGCGCGGCGCTGTGGCGTGGCGTCAGCGCCGGTATTGTGGACGTGCTCGGGTCCGACCATGCGCCCCATACGCGCCAGGAAAAAGGTCTGAGCAGCGATAGCAATATGCAATATCCCAATACGCCATCGGGAATGCCAGGGGTGCAGACCCTGCTGCCTCTGCTGCTGGACCATGTGCATGCGGGAAGGCTCAGTCTCGAACGTCTCGTCGATCTGACCTCTCATGGGCCGAACCGGGTTTTCGGCCTTGCGGGCAAAGGCAGGCTGGCGGTGGGCTATGACGCGGATTACACCCTGGTGGATTTGCAGGCCCAGCGTGAAATTACCGATGGGATGTTGGCGTCACGCTGTGGCTGGTCGCCATTCAACGGGCGTAAAGTCACCGGCTGGCCCATGGGCACGATCGTGCGGGGGAATGTGGTGATGTGGGAAAACAGTCTGCAGACGCCCCATTGCGGCCAGGCGGTGCGTTTTCAGGCCAGCCTCTGAGCTGACGTTGCATGGGCTGCTGCGGTGATCTTCTGTCTGAAACCTTATGTCCGGCATAACTTTCCTCGCGCAGAAGGCGGCTTGGAACTATATTCACCCTTTCCGCCGCAACCGGCGGTCAATCGCTCAATCCAGGGAATTTCATGATGTCAGACAGTTTCAAAGCGGTATATGTCAGCAAGGCCGAATCGGGCCAGAAGGTGGAGATAAAAACGCTGACGGATGCAGATTTTCCCGCCAATGCCGAAGACAATGTGACCGTGGCGGTTGAATATTCGACGGTCAATTACAAGGACGGCCTGGCGCTTACCGGCCGCAGCCCGATCATCCGTTCCTACCCGATGGTGCCGGGAATCGATCTGGCGGGCAGCGTGGCGCAGTCGGCTGATCCCGCCTTCAAGGCGGGCGACAAGGTTCTGGTCAATGGCTATGGCTTGAGCGAAACCCACTGGGGCGGTTATGCCCAGCGCCAGCGCCTGCCCGGAAAGTTTCTCGTGCCTCTTCCCGCGGCTTTCAGCACTGCACAGGCCATGGCCATCGGCACAGGCGGCTATACCGCCATGCTTTGCGTGCTGGCGCTGGAAAAGCAGGGCGTGCGCCCGGATCAGGGGGAAATCCTGGTGACGGGGGCGGCAGGCGGCGTGGGCAGCGTGGCCATCGCCCTGCTGGCCGGGCTTGGATACAAGGTGGTGGCGTCCACAGGCCGCCCGGCTGAAGAAGCCTATCTGAAAGAGCTGGGCGCCAGCGGAATCATCGATCGGGCGGAACTGGCCGGTCCCGCCAAAGCGCTGGGTAAGGAGCGCTGGGCTGGAGTGGTGGACGCCGTGGGCAGCACCACTCTCGCCAACGCCATCGCTCAGACCCGCTACGGGGGCGCGGTGGCCGCCTGTGGCCTGGCGCAGGGGGCGGACCTTCCGGTCAGCGTGATGCCGTTCATTCTGCGCGGGGTGAAGCTGATCGGCGTGGATTCCGTGATGGCCCCAATGGCGGCGCGGCGCGAGGCATGGGAGAGGCTGGCGCGGGATCTGGAACCCGGCAAGCTTGCGAAGATCAGTGGCGCAACCCTGCCGCTCTCCGCCGTACCGCAGGCGGCCAGCGATATTCTGGAGGGCAGGATCCGCGGCCGGGTAATTGTAGACGTGAATAGCTGACCTGGGTGGATGACTTGACAGGAAGCAGGCATAGACCCTAAATGCCCAAGCCTGACGCCGCCCCGTGAACCAGCAGGATTTGGGGGCCGGCGCTCCAGGCGTTTCGGGGCGTCTTCTGGAAATTTCCCTGTTAGCCGGAAATTTCCTGCTGATGGAAATTTCCCATGGCGGAGTAGCTCAGCCGGTCAGAGCAGCGGAATCATAATCCGTGTGTCGGGGGTTCGAATCCCTCCTCCGCTACCACTCCTCATTGGGGGCCATTTCTCAGTCGTATCAGAGCCAGCGGCCCACGCGCGCCTTGTATTCCTCATAGGCGGCGCCGAAGCGTTCCTGCAGGGCGCGTTCTTCAGGCGCGATCTGGAAACGGTTGAGATAAACAACGAACAGCGCGGCCAGAACCAGCGCCAGCAGATTTGCAAGATAGAGCGCCCACGCGGTGAGGATCAGGGTTAATCCCAGATACATGGGATTGCGCGACCGGTTGAAGATGCCCGACTGCACGAGCGTACTGGCCTTTGAAGGGAAACGTGGATCGACCGTTGTCGATGCGCGCCGGAATTCCAGGATCGCGCTGGCGATGACGCCAAGACCGGCAACTGCCAGAACGGCCGCCACGATCACGCGCATGGCGGCATAGTCCAGAGAGGGTATCGCCCAGGCCACCCATAACATGAGCACGGCGAAGATAATCCCTACAAAGGGGGGCGGAATACGATTTTCAAGCCAATGCATGCGTAGGATCGTAACACGCATTACGGTAGCCGCAAGACAAAGAGATGCGTCTGTTTCAATAATTATGATATTATTCCTTTCGTGCACACCTCTGCTACAGACTGGCGGCGTTTCTTGCGGGTGGAATAGGGTTTTTTGCAGGGCTTATGCTCTTGCGGCGTTTCCATGAGCGGTTCGACAAGAAGCCGGTATTTGCTATGGGCATGGCGATGCTGGCCCTGCTCTCCGCCGCAGGGCCTGGCCTGCGCGAACTGGGCCTGTTTCCGGGAAACACGCATCCCGCCCTGTTTCCCACATTACTTGGACTGGTCGCCCTGGCGGCCTTTTTTGGCGGCTTGGCCGCAGTCAGCGGCGGATCGATGATGGCGGATATCGCCGACGAGCATGAACTCAACACTGGCCGCAGGCAGGAAGGCGTTTTCTTTTCCGCCGCATCTTTCGCGGGCAAGGCGGCGGGGGGCGTGGGCCATGTAGTCGCTGGCGTCCTCATCGACCTGATCGGATTTCCGGCGAACGCGGAAGCAGGGTCTGTCGCGGCGGAAACCCTGACCCGGCTGGGGCTGTTCAATGGACCGGTAATGGCGGTTGTGATGGGTTTCGGCGTGATCTATTTCCTGCGTTACGACCTGACCCGCGGCCGGCATGCGGAAATCCTGCACATGCTGCGGGAGCGGAACGGGGTTAAGGCCGCGCCGGGGGGCGTCTCAGGATAGGTTACATGTAACCATATTCATGCAGGTCAATCATGGTGGCGGTATCGAAACCCAAGACGGTTCACGCGAAGGTGCGCAAGCATCGCGAACGGCTGCGCGCGCAGGGACTGCGGCCGAGCCAGATTTGGGTCGCCTGATGCGCGCGCCCTCTTTCCAGGAGCAGGCCCACCTCCAATCGCGGGTGGTTGCCGCCAGCACGCACGCGGATGAGGATCAAGCCTTCATCGACACCGTATCCGGTTGGGGCGGCGAGTAAAGCGCGGCGAGGTCTGGACCGTTTCCGGCGGGAGGGACTATGCGGGCAAGCCACGCCTGCTGTCATCGTGCAAGACGGCAGTGCCGACGCGACAGATCCGATCACCATTTGCGCCTCACTCGAATTTGGAAAAATCCGGCGGGCGGCGTTCGGTGAAGGCTCTCAGCGCCTCTTTCGATTCCGGGGTGCGCAGTTGCGCATCGAAGGTGCGGCCTTCCTCGCGGATCGCCGCTTCCAGCGCCGCGCCGTTCTGGCGCACCAGACGTTTGGTTTCACGCAGGGCGCCCGGGGGCTTGGCGGCAAGGCGGGCCGCCACCGCCATGACCTCCGGCAGAAGCCGCTCAGCAGAAAACACCCCATTGACGATACCCAGATCCTTCGCCGTTTCCGCGCTGAACGGCTCTCCCAGCAGGAACAGCTCCATGGCGCGCTGGCGACCCATCATCTGCGGCATCAGGACGGACGACCCGGCCTCCGGCACCGCGCCCAGATTGACGAAAGGCATGCTGAAACGCACGCCCGCGGCGGCGTAAACCAGATCGCAATGCATCAGCATGGTGACGCCCACGCCAACCGCCATGCCGTTTACCGCGGCAATCACCGGTTTTTCCGCCGCCATCAGGGCGGACAGAAAAACGGGGAAGGGGGCGGGCCCCTGGGTGATGGATTTCTCGCCCCTGGGCGCATTGGAGGTGACGATGAAATCCCCGATATCGTTGCCCGCAGTAAAGGAATCCCCGCTGCCGGTGAGCACCGTGACACGCACCCCTTTATCGCTCTGTGCGGAGCGCAGGGCTTCGGCAATCGAAAGATACATATCCCCCGTCAGGGCGTTTTTCTTGTCGGCCCGGTTCAGCCGGATGGTCTGGATATGATTTTCACGGATATCTTCGATATGGGTGGTCATTGCCGCGCTCGTTTTCCTGTGTGGAGTAAGACTATCCATCATTGCCGATTTATGCGCCACGCGCCAGCGGGCTGATACGCCTTTGGCTTGTGAGAGGGGGATGGAAAGGCGTATTGGGTAAGCGTCTGCGAATGGTTCCATGAAGTAGGGGGATGGGTATGAAACGGTTTCTTGCTGGGGTTATTGCCGGGCTGCTCTGGCTTCCGGCCTTGCTTCTTCATGGCGTCGCCCGGGCCGAGGGCGTTCCGGTCAAGGCTGAAATCCGCCGCCACATCCTCGATGGCGACGATCCCGCCCGTCAGGAATTTGACAGGCTGGTATATCAATCAGGTATCGAAATAAAATCCGACGCCCCCGGGTTTGGCGGCCTGTCCGGGCTTCGAATCAGCGCTGATGGCGCGCAGTTTCTGGCGGTCACCGACGAAGGCAACTGGATCAAAGCTGATCTTGTATATGAAGATGATCGGCTAATGGGACTAAACAATATTGAAATTCGTCCGCTTCTTGACGCCAGAGGCAAACCGTTCAAGGGTAAGGGGCAGGGGGACGCCGAGGCCATCACCCTGCAGCAGCCGGGAAGGCTGGAGGGAGCGGCCTATGTGTCCTTCGAAAGGGAGCACCGGGTGCTGTCTTATCCGCAGGGTCTGGGGGGCAGGGCGTCCGTCCTGCCCATTCCCCCGGCGGCAAGGAAAATGCCGGGCAATGGGGGGATGGAAGCCTTTACCCGGCGCGCCGATGGCGGCTTCCTGGGAATCAGTGAAGATCTTCTCAATGAGGCTGGCGATCTGCAGGGCTGGCTTTTTTCAGGAAGCGAATCCAGCGGCGTCAGCCTGCGGCGTGAGGGTATTTTTTCCCCAACAGATATGGAGTTTCTGCCGGACGGGGATCTTCTCATCCTTGAGCGGCGCTATACCGTGATGGGGGGACCGGGTATGCAGATCAGGCGCATCAGGGGAGAGTCCATCAAACCTGGCGCGGTTCTGGATGGGGAGGTGCTGATCAATCTGAACGCACGCTATGGGATCGATAATTTCGAAGGCCTGTCGGCGCGCGTCACCGAGACCGGAGATGTGCTGATCTATATCGTTTCGGATAACAACTTCAACGCGTTACAGAAGAATCTTCTGCTGGTGTTTGAGCTGCAAAAACCCTGAATCAGGCGGCGGCCTTGCGTTCCGCGATCTGTTTCTTCAGGCGGCGCAGGCGCAGCGACAGATCGGCGTCCCTGGCCTTCAGCAGGAAGGCGTCCAGCCCGCCATTGTGATCCACAGAGCGCAGGGCGTTGGCGGAAATGCGCAGGCGCACCCCCTGTCCCATGGCGTCGCTGGTAAGCGTCACATTCACCAGATTGGGCAGATAGCGCCGCTTGGTCTTGTTGTTGGCATGGCTGACATTATTGCCAGTCATCACGGATTTGCCAGTAAGTTCGCAGCGGCGGGACATGGTGATTCCTTGGGATTTCCTTGAATATTACAGCAGGCCCAGCGAAGCGCCCGCGGGCCGGATCGAGCGGCGATGCATAGCGCGGGCCGGGGCGCGCGTCAAGTCAAACCCGCCTCTTGTCCCCCTCAGGGATTGAATTTCAGCCTTGCCAGGCTGGCCTGGAAGGCGTCCAGTACGCGCTGCGCCGCCGCGCTGGCGGGCAGGGTTCCCGCCACCACCTGTTTCTCGAGCGTGCGGGCGAGTTTCGCCGCCTCCGGATCCTGGCGCAGCAGGTCCAGAAGCGAATCCTGCACCTCCGTCCACATCCAGGCGCGGGCCTGTTCCTGACGGCGCAGCGTCAGTTCACCGGTCTTTTCCATAGTTTCACGGTAATGGGTGATGGTTTCCCAGACCCTGGAGACGCCGTCACCGGTCAGGGCTGAGCATTGCAGGACTGGAACCTGCCAGTTCCGCGATTTTGGCCGCATCAGATGCAGCGCCGCCTGATGTTCCGCGGCGGCGCGGCCCGCAGCCTTCAGAAATTCGCCATCCGCCTTGTTGACGATGACGAGATCGGCCAGTTCCATAATGCCGCGCTTGATTCCCTGCAATTCATCGCCGCCCCCCGGCGAGAGCAGCAGGACGAACATATCCACCATGCCGCAGACCTCGGTCTCCGACTGGCCGACGCCGACGGTCTCGATGATGACCGCATCGTAACCCGCGGCGGCCGCCGCCAGCATGGATTCGCGGGTGCGCCGCGCTACGCCGCCGAGCGCGCCCCCGGAAGGCGACGGTCGGATGAAAGCGTTGGGGTCGCGGGAAAGCTGCTCCATCCGCGTCTTGTCCCCCAGGATGGAGCCGCCCGAAAGGGTGGAGGAAGGATCGATCGCCAGCACAGCCACTTTCAGGCCCTGGGCTGTCAGGAAACGGCCAAAGGTTTCGATAAAACTGGATTTGCCCACCCCCGGCGCGCCGGAAAAGCCCAGCCTGATGGCCTTGGCGGTATGGGGCAGCACGGCGCGCAGCAGATCGCCCGCACGCGGGCGGTCGTCGGCGCGGCGCGATTCAATCAAGGTGATGGCGCGCGCCAGCGCACGCCTGTCGCCGGCGATGAGCTGATTCGCCAGCTCCGTAATGTCAGGCTGTTTTGCCATTCGCCTGCTTAGATCATATTGAGGGTTGATTGAACGATTATCTTGTCTGGTAAAGATAGCAAAAGCTCACCTCTCAAGCGCCCTGATAGAGGCGCGATACAACGGATGCGCTGCGGCTGCTTTGATGAATGTAATATCGGCGCTGATCAGGGTTGCGTGTTCCGCCAGGGCGACCGCCAGATAGAGACAGTCATAGGCTGTCTGGTCCAGATCGAAGGCTATGCTCTGTGCTTGCGCAACATAAAGTTCTGTAGCGATCAGACGTATCGGTGTCGCCGCAATGGCTGCATAGGCATTCCTGGCGTCCGCTTCGGTAAAATCACCGCGCCGCGCCTTTACCCACAGCACATTGGCGCATTCTATGAACAAAAGATCGGGCGCCGCCAGTATTTCATCTGTAACAAGCGCCCGGGCTGCTTCCGAGCCTTCTTCGTCCAGCACCCACTTCAACGCAACGCCAGCGTCGATGATCAGCGTCACCTGGTCTGTCCATCACGCGCCCGGTCGCGGCGTAAATCCTCCAGCGAGGAGGGGCCACGGGGGCGCCCAATGCGCTTGCGCACCGCGTCGAGGCGCGCCAGCGCCGCTTCGCGCGTTAGACCAGCAGAGTTTGCCAGCGCGCGCCGCGCTTCTTCTTCGAGCGAGGTGCCGGCTTCCGCCGCCCGCTGGCGCAGTTTCGCGATCACCGCGTCATCAATATTGCGTATCAGTATTTGCGCCATGGCGGGAATGTTGCATTGATATCGATATCATTGCAATCAGAAAATAAAAGGCGGTAGCGTTACCGGCGGCGTGTTCGGGCTTCGCCGCCGGCATCGCATCGAGGGGCGCGGTCAGTTTTTCATATCTCCAAAGTGATGCTGTCAGGGCCGGGCGTCAGGCGTCATCGTACGGTCCTTGGCGGGCCATTGCTCGGAAAGCGGGGGCAGTACTTGCTGCTTGCCGGTCATCCGTTCGACCGTCATGACATAAACGGTGATAGCATCAAGCCGCGGGAAGAAATTTTTTGGCCGGATCGTATTCGGCTTACCGTATTTTTCCATCAATCGCTCGCAGAACCACTGCTTGACCGGCGCATCTTCAGCAATTCTGATTCTACCAAAGAGAATGACGCTTCTAAATGCCAGACTCGAATCGCATTCAAACCGTCCATACTCGAATACTTCGCCCGCCTCATCGATCTCAAAGCACACTCGCGGCTCACGTCTAACATTTGTTTGCAAATGACCCAGCGCACTGGTTCCATGCAAGAAGAGCTGATTGCCGGCCCAGATATAAAGCAGCGGAATGCAATAAGGATAACCATCCTCGCTCACAGTCGCGAGCCGGCCGGCAAATCCGCGTTCAATAGTTTGCAGCGCCTGTTCATCAGTCATTGTCTTGTCGCTACGACGCATAGCTGGGGTGCTCATTGTCATTCTCCGGTGACCGGTGGTGACGCGTCTCAAGGCGGGAATTTGTGTCTTTTTGATATCTGCCGTGGACTTATAATTTAACCCCTAACCCTTTGTGCCGCATCCCGCAAGCATACGTGTCACCCCCCGCTTACCTCATGCCCGTGGCGGTGGTGCAGGTCCGGCCAATGGGGATGGGCGTGGGTAAGGGGTTCATGGCGGTGCGTGTGGGAATGCGGTTCGCCATGCGGGACTTCCTCGCCATGCGTATGCTGGTGGTGATCGTCATGATTATGGCGGTGGCTGTGGACCAGCGCTTCGTGGGTGTGCACATGGTGATGCTGTTCGCTGAGGCTGAGCCAAACCCCAGCCCCCATCAACGCGCCCGACAGTAATAATTGCGCCGTAACCGCATCCCCCAGAAGGGGAATGGCGGCGGCCGCGCCGATAAAGGGCGAAACGGAAAAATACGCGATAGCGCGCGCGGTTCCGAGCTCACGCAGCGCCATCACGAATAGCACAAGGCTGACCCCATAGCCGAGCCAACCGGTGAGGAACACCGCCGCAAGCGGTTCCGCCGCAGGCAGGCCCGCGCCCATGCCCAGCGCAAGGCCGGTATTGACCGACCCGGCGATAAGGCCGCGCAGCATGGTGATCTGGGTGGGGTCGGCGGCCGAGATGCGCCGGGTCAGATTATTGTCGATCCCCCAGGCGACGCACGCGGCCAGGATCAGCAGCGCCCCGGCGTCGGGGATGAACGCATCACCCCGCCACGACAAAGCCAGCGCCCCGGCGATGATCAGCACCGCCCCCGCCACGATCCGCAGGCTCACATGCTCGCGGAACACCATCGCGGCGATGGCGATGGTGGCGATGCTTTCCAGATTGAGCAGGAGGGAACCCCCCGCGCCCGAGGTCAGAGCAAGGCCCAGCATCAGCAGCACCGGCGCGGCCATGCCCCCCATGAAAATGGCGGCCGCCAGCCAGGGCAGATCGGCGCGGACCAGCCGGCTTTCCTGCGCCGGGCGACCGCGCAGCCGCCCTAACAGGGCCTGGGCGCCAAGCCCTGTTCCCGCCCCCAGATACAGAAGGCCAGCCAGCAGCCACGGATCCAGATTCTCCAGCCACAATTTAGAGAAAGGCGTCGCGAGACCAAACAGCGTGGCCGACAACAGCGCGATCAGAAGCGGGGAGGGGACCATCAATCCGGCGCGCCACCGCCGAACTGACGCCGCGCCCATTCATACATCGCGATGTCATGGGCGTATTTCGTAACCTCGATCCCGCTTTGGGTTCCGCAATGCCCGCAAATGAAGGCGGCGCTGTCGCGGATTTCCAGCAGGCCCAGCACCGTCACGCCGTTACAGGCGCCGCAGGTCACATCGCCAGTGGAGACGATGATCATTCTTTATTTTCCCGGTCGCGGTTGACTGCGTAATCCGTAAAGCCCAGCGGCACGCCGAGTTCTTCGCCGAAGCGCAGCGCCAGGATAAGGTCCTTGGCCACGAGTTTGGTGATATTGCCCGCCCCGTGACTGTTCCTGGCGAACAACGCCCGCATGGGCTGAATGGCGCGCAGCGCCCAGCTGTCGCCGGTGCTGACCTTGGCGATCTCGATCATCCTGTCTTCGTCGATGCCTGCGGCGCGGGCGAGCATCAGTCCTTCCTCCACTACCTTCATATTGATCAGCGACATGAGATTGTTGCACAGCTTCGCCGCCTGTCCCATGCCGATGGCGCCCATATGAAACACCTCCTCGCCGACAATATCGAAAATCGGTTTGGCGCGTTCCACCTGCGTCTGCTCGCCGCCCACCATCAGCGTGAGGGTTCCCTCTATGGAGCGGGCCTCCGCGCCGCTGACGGCGGCGTCGATGACGTTGATCCCGCGCTCTGCGCAGGCCGCCGCCATGCGCTGGCAGGTCACGGGGCTGACCGTGCTGTGAATGATGATGAGGCCGCCCTTTTTCATGCCCGCCAGAAGGCCGTCTCCCTGTCCCCGCCCGGTGATGACTTCTTCGACCTGGCGGTCGTTCATGACAACCAGTTCCACGATGTCGCATTTCTCGCCGACCTCGGCGGTGGAGCTGGCGGCTTTCGCCCCCAGCGCCACAACGTCCTTCATGGTTTCGGGATTAAGGTCATAGACGGTGAGGTCCATGCCCGCTTTGGCCAGATTCATGGCCATGGGCTTGCCCATATTGCCGAGGCCGATAAAACCGGTTTTTTCCTTCATGGCGCCTTCCTTCCTGTTGCGGGAAGCAAATTATCCCTTGCCATTTTCTGGGCTTTACTGAGCGAATTCTTGCCCATTTCAGAGATCAAGGGTAACAATGCGCCATCTGTAAACCGGAGTAAAACATTATGAAACTGGGCGTGATCGGCGGCAGCGGCGTGTATGACATCGACGGGCTGGAAAACGCCGAATGGCGCGAGATCGAAACCCCCTGGGGCCGTCCCTCCGACGCGTTGCTGTTCGGGCGCCTGAACGGCGTCGAGCTGGTGTTCCTGCCGCGCCACGGGCGGGGTCACCCGCATTCGCCATCCAGTATCAATTACCGCGCAAATATCGACGCCATGAAACGCGCGGGCGTCACCAGCATTCTGTCGGTTTCGGCATGCGGTTCGTTTCGCGAGGCGCTGGAGCCGGGCGTTTTCGTCATTGTGGATCAATTTATCGACCGCACTTTCGCGCGGGAGAAAAGCTTTTTCGGTGAGGGCCTGGTGGCGCATGTGTCCATGGCGAAACCGGTCTGCGCGAGGCTCGGAGATATGGTTGAGAAAAGCGCATCGGAAACCGGCATACCCTACGCGCGCGGCGGCGTCTATCTCGCGATGGAGGGTCCGCAGTTTTCCTCTCTGGCGGAATCCAACATGTATCGCGCCTGGGGGTGTGACGTGATCGGCATGACGAACATGCCGGAGGCTAAGCTCGCAAGGGAGGCTGAAATCTGTTTCGCCACCGTCGCCATGGTGACCGATTACGACTGCTGGCATCCGCATCACGACGATGTGGATGTCGCTTCGGTCATCGCGGTGTTGCAGCGAAACGCCGCCCATGCGAAGGAACTGGTGAAACAGGTGGTGGGGCGCATTGTCTCGGGGGAGCGCCTGGAAACGCCATGCCCGGCGGGCTGCGACCGGGCGCTGGATACGGCGCTGATCACCGCGCCGGAGAAGCGGGATCCGCAAGTGCTTGCTAAACTGGACGCCGTCGCGGGCCGGGTATTGAAGGGGTAGACCATGATCGAAAACTATATCCGCAGCATTCCCGATTATCCCAAACCCGGAATCCTGTTCCGCGACATCACCACGCTGCTGGCGGACCCTGTTGGTTTCCGCAAGGCGGTCGATGGTCTGGTGCAGTTTCATGCGGGGGTGCGCATCGACAAGGTGGCCGGAATAGAGGCGCGCGGCTTCATCCTTGGCGGGGCGGTTGCGCATCAGCTTTCCTGCGGTTTCGTGCCGGTGCGCAAACCGGGGAAACTGCCGTGGAAAACGGTTGGTGAGGATTATGCGCTGGAATATGGAACCGACCGGCTGGAAATGCATGTGGATGCGGTCCGACCGGGAGAAATGGTTCTTCTGGTGGACGATCTGATCGCCACAGGCGGCACGGCCGAGGCCGCGATCAAGCTGATCGAACGGCAGGGAGGGCAGGTTCCCGCCTGCAGTTTTGTTATTGATCTGCCCGATCTGGGCGGTCGCAGACGTCTGGAAGCCATGGGCAAGGAGGTTCTTGCCCTGACGTCTTATGGAGGTCATTAGGCGCGTATGAAAATCAGCGGCAAATCCTGGCGTTCAATCTGGCTGGAGCCTGATGGCTGGTCCGCCGGGGTGATCGATCAGACCAGGCTGCCCCATGAATTCGCCACCCTGCGCCTGACGGACATTACGGCGGTGGAGAATGCGATCAGGAACATGGCCGTGCGGGGGGCGCCGCTGATCGGGGCGACGGC
>DMKG01000068.1:13131-15773 GCA_003454415.1 Alphaproteobacteria bacterium | reverse complement strand
ATGCCCTGGCCGCATCTGCCGGATGACTTCCGCAAGAAACACCGGTCGGTCTGGGTCGATATCGACGCCAAGCTCTACGATCCGGTCAAGGGTCACGACGTCTACAACGACTATCTCGACATGCTCGAGTACGCCGACGGTCTCGGCTACGACGGCATCGGCGTCAACGAGCACCACCAGAACGCCTACGGCATGATGCCCTCGCCCAACATCATGGCCGCGGCCATCTCCCGGCGCGCCCTCAACGCCGCCATCGTGGTGCTGGGCAACTCGCTGTCGCTCTACAACCCCCCGGTGCGGGTCGCCGAGGAATTCGCCATGCTCGACGTCATCAGCGGCGGGCGTCTGGTAGCCGGATTTCCGGTGGGCACCTCCATGGATACCAACTACTGTTACGGCGATATCCCAGCACTGACGCGGGAGCGCTATCAGGAAGCCCACGACCTGGTGATGAAAGCCTGGCGCGAGACCGAGCCCTTCGCCTGGAACGGCCGCTACACCAAGCTCCGCTACGTCAACACCTGGCCCAAGCCCATCCAGAACCCCCCGCCCATCCACATTCCGGGCGGCGGTTCGGTCGAAACCTACGATTTTTGCCTCGACAACGTCTATTCCTATTCCTATTTGAGCTTTTCCGGCTACCTTCGCGCCAAAGCACTCCTGCAAGGCTATTGGGACCGGCTCACCGAGCGCAACGAACCCGATGAATCCCCGTATCGCGCCGGCTTTGCGCAGACGATCTGCGTGGCCGAGACCGACGCCGAGGCCGAGCGGCTCTATGCCCCACACGTCAATTACTTCTTCAACCGCTGCCTGCACATTGCGCCGGGCTTTGCCGATGCGCCCGGCTACCGCACGATCAAGACCATCAAATCCGGCGCCCTGTCGCAGTTCTCGCCCAACTTCGAGGAGGCCGCGCACATGTCCTGGGGCGACCTGGTCGAGGGCGGCTTCATCATCGCCGGCAGTCCGGACACGGTGCGCGAGCGCATGGAAGAGATGATCAAAGGCCTCCACGTGGGCAATATCTTCTGTCTCATTCATGTCGGCGACATGCCCATCGACAAGACCAAGTATTCCACCCGGCTGTTCGCCGAAAAGGTCATGCCGGCGTTCAAATAGGTTTGCAGTCTTTGTCTGAATAAGGAGTATGGCGTGCAGAAAGTAGCGTATCAGGATTTGTCCGGTCTGGCGGGAAAGGAAATCGGCCTTTCGGAATGGGTGCTGCTCGATCAGGCAAAGGTGAACCAGTTTGCCGACGCCACTGGCGATCATCAGTGGATTCATGTGGATGTTGAACGCGCCAAACGGGAAATGCCGTCCGGCGGCACCATCGTGCATGGGTATTTCACCCTGTCGCTGATTCCAAAATTCATGTTCGAACTGCTGGAAATTACCGGCGTCAGCCAGATCATCAATTACGGGGCCAACAAGGTGCGCTTCACCAATATGGTTCCCACCGGGTCAAAAGTGCGGGGCAGGCTGAAGGTCGCGTCGACTGCGCCAAAGGGCAAGGGCGTGATGATGACCGCGGAGATGACCATTGAAATCGAAGGTCAGACCCAGCCCGCCTGTATCGCCGAAGTCATCATGCTGGCGCTTCCCTGACCGGCGGCAAGCGGTCATCGGCAGCCCGCCGCCGGTCATTCTTCACATGACGGAAAGAGGGCTTCTGCTTCATCCGTCCTGATCATTGATCTCCGGCTCGACAAGTTTTGCCAGAAACTGCAGGGATTGCTGCCAGCCGAGATAGCATTGCTCCACCGGAATGACGTCCGGGATTCCTTCCTGCACAATGCTCAGATCCGTGCCGCAGGACACCGGTTCGAGCGTCACCGTGGTGATCATTTCGCCAGGCATATTCGGGTCGTCAAAGCGGTCAGTGTATTGCAGACGCCGTCCGGCAATCATCTCCCTGTATTCTCCGCCAAAGGAATGGCTGTTGCCGGTGGTGAAATTGGTGAAAGACATTTTGAATGCGCCGCCCACCCGCGGCTCCATGTGATGCACCCTACATGTAAAGCCTTCGGGCGGCAGCCAGCGCGCCATGGCGTCGGGATCGGTAAAGGCCCGAAATACCTTATCCGGGCTTGCCGCCAGAACCCGATGCAGGTGAACCGTGTTTTTAGCTGACATGGGCGATCCTTTAAGGTTTGATTGGCGCTCCCTATAATATGGGATCGCAAGCCCATAGTTAAACATGAATGAAAGCCCGATAGCCACGGATTCCAGTAGCACGACTTGCCTGAAAACCGGTTGCTGTATTGCTGGCGGCGGGCCGGCGGGCCTGATGCTGGGCTATCTTCTGGCGCGCGCGGGGGTGGAGGTCACAGTGCTGGAAAAGCACGCGGATTTCCTGCGCGATTTTCGCGGCGACACGATCCATCCCTCTACCCTTGATGTGATGCACGAGCTTGGGCTGCTTGATGAGTTTCTGAAACTGCCCCACACTAGGCTTTACCAGGCCACCGCGAGAGTGGAGGGCCGGGAGTTCACTCTGGCCGATTTTTCAGGGCTGCCCGTACGCTGTCCCTATATCGCCATGATGCCGCAATGGGATTTTCTGAATTTTCTGGCGGAGCGCGCGGCGCAGTTCCCTAATTTCCGCCTGCTGATGTCAACGGAAGCGACCGGCCTGCTGT
>DMKG01000068.1:10869-12907 GCA_003454415.1 Alphaproteobacteria bacterium | reverse complement strand
TCAACGGAAGCGACCGGCTTGCTGGTCGGGGGAGAAGGCATCATTGGCGCCCGCGCCCGCAATGAAGGAGAGACGCTTGATATTTACGCGAATCTGACCATTTCCGCCGATGGGCGCAATTCGGTCCTGCGTAACGCCGCAGGCCTTTCCGTCAGGACATTTGGCGCGCCAATGGATGTTTTCTGGCTGCGTCTGCCGCGCCGTGAGCAGGATGCAGGCGCGCCGCTTTTCAATATCGGCGGCGGCTGCATGTTCATCACCATCGACCGGGGCGATTACTGGCAATGCGCCTATGTCATTCCAAAGGGAAAGGAGGATGAAATTCGGGGCCAGGGGCTGGAGGCGTTCAGGCGCCGCCTCGCCGCCGCCGCGCCGCAGCTTGCAGAAGCAGCGCAGGCGCTGCGCAGCCTGGATGACGTGAAGCTTCTGACTGTCCGCCTGGACCGCTTACGGGATTGGGCAAGGCCGGGCTTTCTGGTGATTGGAGATGCGGCCCACGCCATGTCGCCAGTGGGTGGGGTCGGCGTCAATCTGGCGATACAGGATGCGGTCGCCGCCGCCAATCTTCTGGGCGCACCGCTTCTGGCGGGCGCGCCATCTCTTGCGCAGTTGCAGGCGGTGCAGAAACGCCGACTGTGGCCCGTAATGACCACCCAGTGGGCCCAGCGCCTCATTCAGGACCGGATCATTGGCAGGGCGCTGACCCCGGGCGCCGGCTTCAGGCCGCCGCTGGTCTTTTATCTGCTCGACGCCTGGCCAGTTTTGCGGCGCTTTCCCGCCCGCGCCATAGGCTATGGCGCGCGGCCGGAGCAGGTGCTGAACACGGGGGGATAGTAAGACTGCAAAACCCGCGCCGGCTTTGTCAGATAAAGGTTTGGGCGTGACGATTTGGGAAAGCCAGGGGTGTTGAGAGAAAACCCTGAGAAGGGATCATTGTTACCCATCCGCAATTATGTAATATTTTATCTGATGGTGTTACGGGGGAGGGATGCATGTTCGAAGCACTCAAAAAATATGCGGTATTCAGTGGAAGAGCGCAAAGGAAGGAATACTGGTTATTTGCCCTTCTCTGCGTTCTTTCGGGCTTAATGGCCGGATTAATCGACGTGATGCTGGGAACTTTTTCGCTTCAAACGGGACTGGGCCTGGTTGGAGTGATTGTATCACTGGCGCTCTTTATCCCTTCGCTTTCCGTCAGTGTCCGCCGATTGCATGATACGGATCGAAGCGGCTGGTGGCTGTTAATTATGCTGGTTCCGTTTGCCGGCGTCATCGTTTTACTGGTGTTCTTCTGTTTAGAGGGAACACCGGGAGCTAACCGTTTTGGACCGAATCCAAAAGCGCCGGCATTAAGCCATATGGAGTAGGCTGTATGAGCCCATGGGAGCCTGCCGGTTCAGGGTTCTCCCCGTTTTTTCCGCCAGGGCACAGGCGATTCATTGAAATTTCGCCCCGTAAAGCGCATAATTTGACTATGATTACCTAACCTTCGGACAAAGGAAGATCGGACTATGGCGGACGGTTCCCAGGAAAACAAACCCAAAGTGGTGAAGACAGACGCAGAATGGAAGGCGCAGTTGAGCCCCCTGCAATATAACGTCGCCCGTAAGGCGGGCACGGAACGCGCCTTCAGCGACAACGGTCATGACCGCAAGGAAAAAGGCACCTATCGCTGTATCTGCTGCCAAACCCCCCTGTATCATTCTGACGCGAAATACAATTCCGGCACCGGCTGGCCAAGCTTTTTCGCCCCCATAGACAAAGACGCGGTGGCTTTTCGCGAAGACCGGGGGCTGTTTTCCGTGCGAACCGAGGTGATCTGCAGCACCTGCCATGCGCATCTTGGCCATGTGTTCGAGGACGGGCCGCGCCCGACGGGCCTGCGCTTCTGCATGAATGGCGCGGCCATGCAGTTCGAGAAAGAGGAAGAATAGACGCTTCTATTTCTTAAGCCAGCCCGGTGGTTTGCACCGTGCCCGCGCGGCGGTAGCGGTTGAGATAAGACGGCAGCATCAGTTCAACCGAAGTGGGGTTGGCA
>DMKG01000068.1:3930-10684 GCA_003454415.1 Alphaproteobacteria bacterium | reverse complement strand
TGCGACGCCCAGTTCCTGCAGCCCGGGCATACCTTCCGCAGGCAGGTTATCGGTTTCCAGCAGACGCACCTGGTCCACTGTCAATAATGGTCTGGGCAGCCATTGCAGGAGCCCCGCCAGAAGGCGCGCCGCAAAGAACGGCATCGGCGCCAGAAGACGGCGGCGCTGGGTCTGTTCCAGCACCAGCTCATAGATTTCCTTCATGTCGTAGATTTGCGGGCCACCCAGTTCATAGGTCTTGCCTTCGGTCCGGGAATCATACAGCGCATTTTGAATGGCCTCGGCTACATCGCCCACATAGACCGGCTGAAATTTCGTATGACCGCCGCCGATCAGCGGCAGCGCCGGAGCGAACCGCGCCAGCATAGCGAAGCGGTTAAAGAAATCATCCTCCGGGCCAAAAATGATCGAGGGGCGGATGATGGCGGCCTGCGGAAAATGCTCCCGCACCGCGGCTTCGCCCGCCGCCTTGCTGCGCGCATAGGCCGAACTGGATTGCGCATCGGCCCCAATCGCGGAAACATGCGCCAGCCGGCTGACCCCCTGCTGTTTGGCGATGCGGGCGATGGCGGCGGCGCCGCCAGCCTGTACCGCGCTGAATTTCTGCGGCCCGCTCTCATACAGAATGCCGACAAGGTTCACCACTTTATCCGCCCCCTGCATGGCGCGGGCGATGGAGCTTTCATAGCGGATATTGGCCTGCACAGGTTCTACCTGTCCCACATCCCCCATCAGTTTGAGAAAACCAGCCAGATTAGGCTGGCGCACGGCCGCACGCACCCGCGCGCCCCGCCGGGCCAGACGGCGGATAAGGTGCCGGCCCACAAATCCCGAGCCGCCAAATACGGTGATCAGTTCATTCGCCATCGCTTATCTCATACCCCTGTGGAGCCTGCCGGCCCTTTTAACCCAATCCGCCTTTATGCGTATAGACTTGTGCCAGTTATTTTTTAGCACCGCTACATGCAAATAAGCTTTGACTTTAGGGCGCAAGCCGGGCTACCTCAACCCCCTTGATTGGTCACTCGTGACCCGAAGCTGAAGTTCCTCATGCCGATAGGCCGGAACGAACATCAGATTCATAGGGTAACTAGCAGGCGTGTGATTTTTAGTGTGGTGGATTTGAAATACGCTCCCGGCCCGGCCTACTAAACGGCGTATTTCATATCCACTACACTAGGCCCAGGTGGCGGAATTGGTAGACGCACTAGCTTCAGGTGCTAGCGCTCGCAAGGGCGTGGAAGTTCGAGTCTTCTCCTGGGCACCACGCTCCGGCTTTGGCTGCACATGGCGCGGGCAAAGCGGAGCCGATCGCAGGCGAGGCCATGTCTGGCGAAACCCTCCTAAACCTTAACGCAGGAAGGGCGTGGACAGACAGTCATAGCCGGACAGGCCGGTTCCGCGAAGACGAGGGGGAACGATGGCGCTGCTACCCTTCGGCAGGCCAAAACGATTCGGTCCTATTCTGGGTTACCAGTAATGAACATTGATCTGCATATCGGCGATCTGCCTGATCACATTTCCTTCGGAACCAGTGTTGCGGTGGACACCGAAACCATGGGGCTGAATCCCCTGCGCGACCGCCTCTGCCTGGTTCAGCTATCGGCAGGAGACGGTAATGCGCATCTGGTGCGTTTCAACGCCGGAGAGTACGCCGCCCCCAATCTCACGCGTCTGCTGAATGATCCAGATGTGACCAAGCTGTTTCATTTCGGGCGTTTTGATATTGCGGTTCTGAAACATTATCTGGGGGCGGATATCACGGCGCTGTACTGCACAAAGATCGCCTCCAGACTGGTGCGCACCTATACCGACCGGCACGGCCTGCGCGATCTGGTCAAGGATCTTCTGGGGCATGACCTCTCCAAGCAGCAGCAGAGTTCGGATTGGGGCGATCCCGGTCTCAGCGAGGCTCAACTGAAATATGCGGCCTCGGATGTGCTGCATTTGCACGCGCTGCGGAACAGGCTGGACGAAATGCTGGCCCGTGAGGGACGAACGGAAATCGCCCGCGCCTGCTTTGCTTTTTTACCGAAACGCGTGGAGCTTGACCTGTTAGGCTGGCCCGATATGGACATTTTCTCTCATTAGACGCGCCGCCAAATAGTGTATGATTCGCCTCAGAATCAACCTGGCTCCGCCCTTGGCTGAAGGATCATTCGGGAAAGCTGTAGATGCACGCCAAAACCCCCTTGCGGGATAACATTCCCCCAGAGGCAGCCGGACAGCCGGAACTGGCGGCGGCGCGCCGGGTGCTGGAAACGGGAGCCAATGCGCTGCGCGCGATGGCGGAAAACCTGGATGGCGGATTCATCGCGGCGCTGGATATCCTGTCCGCGGTCAAAGGCCGTGTGATCGTCAGCGGCATGGGGAAAAGCGGCCACATCGCCCGCAAGATCGCCGCCACCTTCGCCTCTACCGGCACGCCCGCGCAATTCATCCATCCCGCCGAGGCGAGCCATGGGGATCTGGGCATGGTCACTACGGCTGACGCCTGTCTCATCCTTTCCAATTCCGGTGAGACGCCAGAGCTAGGCGATATCATCGCCCATTCCCGCCGCTTCGGGATTCCCCTGATCGGTATTGCGCGGGACCCGAAAAGCACCCTGTTGCGCGCCGCCGATATCGCCCTGGTCCTGCCTTCCGCCCCTGAGGCCTGCCCGATGGGTCTGGCCCCCACCACCTCCACGACGGCGAGCCTGGCGTTGGGCGACGCGCTGGCGGTGGCGCTGATGGAGCGAAAGGGATTTTCCACCGATGATTTCCGTCTGCTGCATCCCGGCGGACAGATCGGCAAATCCCTGCAGCGCGTGGCCGACATCATGCACAGGGGGGACGAATTACCGCTTGCGCCCCTGCATATGCCCATGAGCGAGGTGCTTCTCCTGATGACGCAGCGTCATTTTGGCTGCGCCGGCATCATCGGCCCCGATGGTTGTCTTGCGGGCGTCATTACCGACGGAGATTTACGGCGTCACACCATTGACGGCGATCTGCTCAGACTGACGGCGGAGCAGGTGATGACGCCGTCTCCGAAAACCATTCACCAGGATGCGCTGGCTGCGGAAGCCCTGGGAATGATGGCGGGAAAAATCACCTGCCTGTTCGTTATGGCGAAAGCAGGCCCCATACCGCAACCTCCCATCGGCATAGTGCATATCCATGACTGCCTTCGGGCCGGCGTAGTTTGATGGCTTTACCTGCGATTCATAAGCCGGCCCAGCATGACTGGCTGCGGGCGCGTGAAAATCACGGAACGCTCCCGGATTTTGGCCAGAAGCGCCGGCTGCTGCTGCAGTTCGTAAAATTTGTACTCCCGCTTCTGGCGCTAGGCTTTCTGATGCTGATGCTGCTGTGGCCCCGGCTGGCCGAAAAGGAAACCGCCCCTGAATTCGCGGATACTGGAGTTGCCGCATCACGCGATGATCTGCGGATGAGCAGCCTGCGTTTTACGGGAATGGATGGGGATAACCGGCCCTATCTGGTAACCGCCACCTCGGCGACCCAGGATCCGGAAGACAACGAACTGGTGCATCTGGAGAATCTGCAGGCGGATGTCGCCCTTGATGCCGGGGCCTGGGTGGCCATCAATGCACGCTCAGGACTGATGCATAGCGGGTTGCAGACCTTGCAGCTCAATGGGCAGGTAGAAGCCTATATGGATAATGGCTATGCCTTCTACACTGAAAGCGCGCGCATCGATTTGAGCAGGAATTCGCTTTATGCAGATCAGCCCCTGCGCATACAGGGGCCGCTTGGGCGCCTCCACGCCCGGACGATGCTGGCCAGCAACAAGGGACAGAACCTGCATTTTGCAGGGGATGTCAGGGTTATGATTTATCCGCGCGGCGGGGGCGCCTGATGGGGCTGCGACTATGCCGGCTGCTGTTGTTCGTCTTGTTCACCACCTATCAGGGGGCCTGGGCCCAGAATGCGGCCCCGGGGCTCGGCGCCCAGCATGATTCTTCCCAGCCCATAGAGATCACCGCGGATACGCTGGATGTCTCGCAAACGGATCAGACCGCGCTGTTCTCCGGCAAGGTCGTCGCCACCCAGGGAGACATGCGTCTGGGATCTGACAATCTCAGGGTCCATTACCGGAACGAGGAGGCGGAGGCGGAGAAGGCCGCGATCTCCAGACTGGATGCGATCGGCAATGTGACAGTCAGTTCTCCCACCGAGATGGCCCAGGGCGAATGGGGAGTATATGATGTGGATTCGGGACAAATCACCCTGGGTGGCAATGTGGTGCTGACCCGAGGTGAGAATGTCCTTCGTGGCGAGCAATTGGTCATCGACCTGGAAAGCGGGCAAAGCAGGATAACCAGCAAGAAGGATGGCGGCGGACGGGTAAAGGGATTATTCGTTCCGTCCAAGAAACAGACTAGGTAAAAGAGGGCTTTTTGTGAGGCAATGACGCAGGCGCAACAGAACGAACTGGCTGGGGAGACCCAAGGCGGACCACGCCTGGTGCTGGAAAATTCCGGCCTGGCCACGGTGAGGATTGGCAAAAGCTACAAGAAGCGTCCCGTTGTGCGCGGCGTCAGTCTGCATTTACAGCGTGGCGAGGTGGTGGGACTGCTTGGGCCGAACGGCGCTGGAAAGACCACCTGCTTTTACATGATTGCCGGTCTTATACCGGTTGATTATGGCGTCATCACTCTGGATGGTCATGACCTGACCCACACCCCCATGTATCGCAGGGCCAGAATGGGCATTGGCTATCTGCCTCAGGAGGCCTCTATTTTCCGGGGGCTGACCGTCGAGATGAATATACGCGCCGTAGTTGAAATGGTTGAGACAGACCACGTAAGACGCGAGGCCATCGTCGATGACCTGCTGGCCGAATTTTCCATCACCCATTTGCGCCGGACCCCTGCCCTGGCCCTATCCGGGGGCGAGCGGCGGCGGGTTGAAATCGCCCGCGCCCTGGCCACCCGCCCGTCTTTCATGCTGCTGGATGAACCCTTTGCAGGTATCGATCCGATCGCGATCGGCGATATCCGCGAGTTGGTGGGGCATATCAAATCACGCGGCATCGGGGTCCTGATTACAGATCATAATGTCAGGGAAACTCTGGATTTAATTGATCGGGCCTATATTATTCATGAAGGACAGGTATTAATGGAAGGCCGCCCAGATGAGATTGTCGGTAACGCCGATGTCCGGCGGGTTTATCTTGGCGACCGTTTCAGCCTTTAACCTCTTGAAACCATTCCCTGCTATACTGGACGTCACCTGATGGCATTCAAGGCTGATTGTATATTATGGCAATATCGCCACGTCTAGTTTTAAGGCAGAGTCAGGGGTTGGTGATGACCCCGCAATTGAAGCAGGCGATCAAGCTGCTGCAATTGTCGAATCTCGAACTGGAAGCCTATATCGCCGGCGAAGTGGAACGCAATCCGTTGCTGGAGCAGGATGAATATGGCGGAAAATCTACTGCCGCCAAATCTGGGGAAGCGTCAGAGGGGGCGGCCCGGGACGCGGATTCCAGCCTGCAACTGGATGAAGCCGCCCCCCTGATGGCGGCGGCGGCCGAAAACCTGGATACGGATTATGACAATTTATATGACGGAGACAGCGGCGCCGACCGGGCGGCCTCTGACCCGGCCGAACTGCCCTTTAATTGCGATTGGTCAGGAGTGGGGGCCGGCGGCGGCAGCTTTCAGGACAGCGAATATGATCTAACCGAACGACTGGTGGGTGAGACCAGTCTGCGCGATCACCTGCTGCGGCAATTGAATCTCAGCATCACTGACCCACGCGCCCGCATGATCGGGACCCAGCTTATCGATATGCTGGATGAGGCGGGCTATCTGGTCGAGACTTTACCGCGAATCGCGGCGCGGCTGGGGGCGCATCTTGATGAAGTGACCGCCGTCCTGAAAATCGTTCAGGGGTTTGAACCTACCGGGATTTTCGCCCGCGATCTTGCCGAATGCCTGAGCCTGCAATTGCGCGAACGCAACCGGCTGGATCCGGCCATGCAGGTTCTACTGGAAAACCTTCCCCTGCTGGCCAGGCATGACCGGGCTGGTCTGATGAAGCTATGTGGTGTGGACAGCGACGACCTCAATGACATGATTGCCGAAATCCGGGCGCTTGACCCAAAACCCGGACTCGTCTTTGGCGGCGGCGCCGTACAACTGGCGGTGCCGGACGTCTTTGTGCGCAAAGGAGCGGGCGGCGCATGGATCGTTGAACTGAATACGGCAACCCTGCCCAAAGTGCTCGTGAATTCGGTTTACTGCGCACAGATCAAAAAGCAGAATATCACTTCCCAGGAGCGCGCCTATATCACCGAGCGCCTCAGCAGCGCCAACTGGCTGGTCAAGAGTCTGGAACAGCGCGCGCGCACGATCCTTAAGGTTTCGTCAGAACTGGTGCGCCAGCAGGAAGCCTTTTTCGAACACGGAATTACGCATTTGCGCCCGCTTAATCTGCGCGCCATCGCTGATGCTATCAACATGCATGAATCGACCGTGAGCCGGGTGACGGCGAATAAATATATCGCCACCCATCGTGGTGTGTTCGAGATGAAATATTTCTTTACCGCGTCCATCGCCTCCAGCGAAGGCGGGGATGCGCACTCTGCAGAAGCCGTACGTCACAAGATCAAAGCCCTGATCGATGCAGAGCATCCGAAAAAGATCCTGTCCGATGACAGACTGGTGGAATTGTTGCGCACTGAAGGGATCGATATTGCACGCAGAACCGTTGCAAAATACCGCGAGGCGCTACGCATTCCCTC
>DMKG01000068.1:0-3581 GCA_003454415.1 Alphaproteobacteria bacterium | reverse complement strand
GAGAACCCTATTCACTCTTTTTTTACAATGGGTTATGCCAAGGTTGACAGGCTGTCCAGCCCGCATTATCGTGCCCCGCGACAGGATGAGCAGTGCAAGGGCGGCTAGATAACGTCACATGATTTACAGCATGCCTGTCCACGCAAAGCGTCGGCTGGATAAGGGAAAAGGACTGCGCGCTCTCCGGCTGCGGCGATCAACTCCTGTAAGGAAACAGGAACAGCGCATATCCCGCGAATACGCAGTAAACGGATTAATTTTTCAACAGCGCTTGTCTTTGCGTGAAACCACTCAATGAACGTTTTGATTAAACTGGCGACTTGAGGGCGGGAATGCCGTTATCCGACATATTAAACCCCGAAGGGGTGGTTGCGAACCTGAAAGCCCGGGGGAAAAAGCAGGCCCTGCAGGAGTTGAGCGCCGTCGCTGGGAAGCTGTGCAAGATCAACTCCCAGAAAATTCTGGAAAAAATTCTGGAACGCGAGAAGCTCGGCACGACAGGGGTGGGCCAAGGGGTCGCCATACCCCATGCCAAATTCGCAGAGGTGACGAAAGTTACCGGGATTTTCGCCAGACTTGACCAGCCGATAGATTTTGATTCGGTGGATGAACGCCCGGTGGATCTGATCTTTCTTCTGATTGCGCCAGAAGAGGGCAGCGCCGAACATCTGCGGACACTGGCGCGGGTATCGCGGCTTCTGCGCAATCAGGAATTATGTATAAAACTGCGCGGGTCGAAAGATCCTGCGGCGCTTTATTCACTGCTCACGGAACCTGCGGCCTCTTCTTCCGCCGCCTGATCTATCCTGCCTGTTCAATCTGCCGCAGGGTCAGATCAAACAATGTCTGCGGATCAGCCCCGGAAATTTGCGCTGCGTACCAGTCTGCCGTAAGCGCAAGGGAGTCGCCGAGCAAAAGCCGCGGCCGCCAGGACAGTTCTTCCGCGGCCTTGCGGCAATCCAGGGTAAGATACGCCGCCTCATGCGGCTGATGCGGAGGCGGATCGATACGCCATCTGGCCGCAAGGCCCTTTGCGCGCATCAGGGTGGAAAGCCGCATTATGACTTCCTGCACCTCGCACGCTTCCTGCAGCGGCGGCCCGAAATTCCATGCCTGCGCGTAGCGCGGCCCGTCCCTCATCAGGGCCTGGGCCAGCATGAGATAACCGCGCAGCGGTTCGCAGACATGCTGCCAGGGGCGGATGGCGCGGGGATTCCGGAGAATGAGTTCTTCCTCCTTCGCCCAGGCGCGCATGGCGTCGGCAATCAGCCGGTCTTCATTCCAGTCGCCGCCGCCAATGACATTGCCTGCGCGCGCTGTCGCGACCGCCGGCCCGTCACTTCCAAAAAAAGCGCGGCGATAGGCGCTGACCGCCAGTTCCGCCATGGCTTTGCTGGCGCTGTACGGGTCGTAGCCGCCCAGCCTGTCCTCTTCTGTAAAGGCGGTTTCGTCATGGGTGTTCTCATACACCTTGTCGGTAGTGATCACGATGATGGCGCGCATACTGGCCACTCCGCGCGCCGCCTGCAGCAGATGCACGGTTCCCATGACATTGGCTGCGAAGGTGTCGACCGGCATCCGGTAGGAACGCCGCACCAGGGGCTGCGCTGCAAGATGGAAGATGATTTCCGGCTCCGCCTCCCACAGGGTTTGCTCCAGCGCGGTGAGGTCCCTTATATCCGCGATCCGGTGGCGCAGTTTCCCGTCAAGCCGCGCCGTTAAATCCGTAGCGGTAAAAAAATCTTCCTTATACTCAGACGGCTGCGCAAATCCGAACACTTCCGCGCCCATCGACGCCAGCCAGCAGGCCAGCCAGCCGCCCTTGAAGCCGGTATGTCCGGTCAGGAGCACGCGGCGGCCGGACCAGAATTCCGGCGCGACGCCGCCGCGGTCACGATCTTTTTCCGGCGATACTGTATTCATAGGGCGCCTTGCATGCCTGGGAACATTGCGATAACCATCCCCTTATAGTGCAGAGGTGACGCCATTTTAACCTATATAAATTCCACATGTGCGGATTAGCCGGTTTCGTGGACCGGCGCGCCTCCCGTCATGGAAATGCGCCGGCGATGGAGGATCAGGCGCGGCGCATGGCTGCCAGCCTGCGCCATCGGGGACCGGACGGTTCCGGGGTGTGGGTGGATGCGCTGTCCGGTGTCGGCGTCGGGCATCAGCGCCTTTCAATCATCGATCTTTCCGAAAATGGCGCGCAACCCATGCTCTCGGGCAACGGGCGTTACGTGATCGCCTACAATGGAGAGATTTACAATTACAGCGCCCTGCGTGCTGAACTGGAGCGAAAGGGACAGAGCTTTCGCGGACATTCCGATACGGAAGTGCTTGTGGAAGGTTTCGTCTGCTGGGGCGTAAAAGAGACCCTGCGCCGCCTGACCGGCATGTTCGCCATCGCCGTATGGGACAAGCAGCGGCGGGTCATGACCCTGATCCGCGACAGACTTGGCGTGAAGCCGTTATACTGGAGCTATCAGGACGGCCTGCTGCTGTTCGGCTCCGAACTGCGGGCGCTACGCCAGTTCGATGGCTGGCGGCCGGTGATCAACCCGGCGGCGGCCGGTGACATGGCGGTTCATTCCTGCATCGCCGCGCCCTATACGATTTATCATGGGGTCTTCCAGCTTCTGCCGGGCGCCCTGCTCACGCTCGATGCAAACGGGGAGACAAGGCAGGAAACCTACTGGAATCTCACACGCATCGCCCAGAGCGGTCAAGGCGCGAAAGTCCCGGATACGCAGGAGACTGTCAAAGAAGTGGAAGCTCTTCTGAAAGACGCGGTGCGCTGCCGCATGGTGGCGGACGTGAATCTGGGGGCGTTCCTCTCGGGGGGGGTGGATTCCTCCCTGGTAGTGGCGCTGATGCAGGCGCAGTCTGCGTCAAAAGTGCGCACCTATACCATTGGGTTCAGCGATGACCGGCTGAACGAAGCCCCGTATGCGCGTCAGGTGGCGGATATTCTGGGGACGGATCATACCGAGCATGTATTCAGAGATTCCGACGCGCTGGAACTCGTGCCCAGGCTTGCGGAAATTCATGACGAACCATTCGGAGATTCCTCGCAGATGCCCAGTCATCTGCTTGCCTGTCTGACCCGCAAACATGTCAAGGTGGCTCTCTCCGGCGATGGCGGGGATGAGCTTTTTGCCGGCTATGACCGTTATGCGGTGTTTGACCGGGCGTGGCGGGCGCTGGACCTGTTGCCGGCGGGCGGGCGCAGAGGATTGGCGCGCGCGATACAGAAGCTTCCCATGCACGGCTGGGACCGGATCGGCGAAATTCTGCCAATGCGGTACCGCCTGAACTATCCGGGCGAGCGGCTCTATCAGCTTGCGGAAGCCATGGGCGCGAAAGACGGTCTGGGATTCTATCAGGCAATGATGCGGCAGGGGCCGGCGCCGGAGCGTTTTCTGCGCCACGCGCCACAGCCCCGCATTACGCAGGCCGGACCGGTATCGGAGCGCGGCCTTCTGCTGCAGATGCAGTTCAACGACATGCAGGTGTATCTGCCCGACGATATTCTGACCAAACTGGACCGGACCAGCATGGCGGCGGGCCTGGAAGTGCGG
>DMKG01000069.1:10995-17658 GCA_003454415.1 Alphaproteobacteria bacterium | reverse complement strand
TTCCCGGCCGGCAGGATGCCTCCTGGCTCAGAAAATTCACCGCCATCCCCAACAGCAGCGCAAACAGCATCACCGGCGCGGCGTAATGTTCGGCCAGCCAGGAGGCGGCCAGAGCGATCAGGATCGCGACGCCAAGGCCGGGCGAAAGGCGCTTTGCGGCTCCAACGAGACGCCGGAAGAGGGGCGCATCACTTTCCTCCGGCGCCCATACGGGGACCCCTTCCATGGAATCCAGCGACCCGTTCGCATAACGATCGAAGAGAGGCCGCTCGATTCCCTGGAGTCTGTTTTCCGCAACCATCCCTGCCTGTCTTTATTGCGCAGCGGCAGGCGCCCTTTCTGACTGTGAAGGGGCGCCTGCCGGTTAGACCTTATCTGCAGGCGAAAGCGTTATTTCGCCCTGGCCAGTTCCTTCGTCACCTGCTTTTCGACAATCGTGCCTTTGAAGAAATCCGGATTGGGGCCGGCATACAATTGCACGGAATTGCCATAGGCAAAGGTGCGGAAGTCTTCGGGACTGATCAGCCCGTCCTCCACCATCTCATAGGCTTCCGCCGTCGCATGGGTCATGTCGGTGACGTCCCAATGGCCAAGGTCGAAGCTCATGATCGCGCGGACCTGCTCGTTCAGGGGATGCAGGCGGCGGTCGAACGCCACCGCCGAGAGAGGATCGTCCGCCTCACAGCCGAAATAGAAATGCGGAATGAACAGATCGCGGATGTCTTCCTCGCAAGTGATCTGCATCGCCCTGAAATCATCGCGCACCTCCTCGTCAATGTCCCTGGGACCGAACATCAGCGTGCGCTCCAACTGATCGATCTTGTCAAGGGTAGCCTTGTCGCCATATTTCCTGAACAGTTCGTGCGCCAGCTCCATGTCGATATTCTTTGGATCGAGATTTTCAAGAGCTTCAAGGCTGCGTTTTTCCCAGCGCGAGAACAGATCGGAATACAGCCGCACCCCGTTCATCACCCCACCTTCCAGACAGGCCACCCGCAATTTCGGGAAACGCCGGGTGACGCCTCCCATCACCAGAGATTTGGCGAACATTTCTCCCGCCGCGCCGAAATGGCCCATATGGTTATACATATAGTTGGACATGGAACGGCGGTCGTCAAAACCCTGGCCGCCGGAATGGGAGGCGACGGAAAAACCCAGTTCGACGCATTTGGCCCAGAACGGATCATAGTCATACTCGCTATCGATGCCGTAGCTGTCCATCCAGTTGACGCGTCCCGCAAGTTCGGGGTGCTTCTTGTGCAGATCGGGGAATGGCCTGCGGATATAGGCCGGGATCATCGCCACTTTCAGCCCCAGCTTCCTGGCGTGCTCCAGCTCCTTTATGCCTTCTTCCGGCGTATTCAGCGGAATGACAGCGGCGACCGTCATACGGTCCGCATAGGGGCCGTAAATATCGGACGTGTATTCATTGAACGCATGACAGGCGGCAGTGCGGAATTCATCGTCAGCAAAATTATGGTTGAACATCAGACCGACGCTGGGATAGAGCACTGCAAAATCCAACCCGACTTCGTCCATGCGCGCGTGATAGAGCTTGGGCAGCATGGCGGTGCAGCGGTCCAGCGTGTTTTTGGTGGGAAGCGCCCACCAGGGGCTGCGCATCAGGCGCGTTTCCCGCCTTTCCTCCCAGGTCATGGCGTACCAGGATTTGCGCCCCGTTCCACTCAGGGTAAAGCCCGCACCCATGGTTTTTGCGAAGCGCGCAGCGGTGTCGGCGCCCCCTGCCCTCTTCAGATAATCCAGAAACACCGGCGAATATTCGACGATATGGCTGTCCCCGTCGATCAGGGGATGATCCAGTTGCGCACGGATTTTTGCCGCCTTTGATACGATTGTATCCATGTGATGCTTCCTCCGTTTGAGCGGCGCATCAAACACGCCGCTTTGCTTGATTACGGCAGGGAAACCGCCTGCCATCCTTTCAGGACTGTGATTCCTCAAACACCCCAAGCATTTTTCCGAAAATCTCATCCACCCGGAAATCCAGATCAGCAGCCGGAAGCTCAAGCTCCTCCGCTATGGCCTGGCGGAACACCACATAACCATAGGACAAAGCCGTCATCAGCGCCAACAGGGCCTGCGTATCCGTATCCTCTGCAATTTTTCCTTCCGCCACGTCTTTGCGAAACCCCTCGATCCACTGTTCCTTCAATGGAGCGACCGGCAGTTTTTCCTGCGCGTCGAGCAATAGCAGAGTTGAGAGCGTAACGGCTTCGCTCTGCCCCAGCATGGTGCGCACCAGCTGACGGATGCGCGCATTGAACGGCAGCCTGCCGCTGGCAAGAATTTCCTCCAGCCGAGACTTCACATCGCGCCGCAGGGCCGAGCGCAGGAGCTGCTGGCGCGATCCGAAATAATGATAGACCAGGCCACGATTGACGCCCGCCTCATCCGCCACTTCGCGCAGGTTCAGCCCGGCCAGCACGCCATTGCGCTTCAGCAGCGCCAGAGCCGCGGCCTCCAGCGCCGCTTCGCTGGCCGCGCGATCCTGGGTTTGCTGTTTTTGTGTGGCAGTCTGTTTATTGCCCATGCCTTCACCCCTCTATGATAAGCAGATGGTACATGGTTATCTCTGCCACGACATGGCAAAAAGCTGATCATAGGCAAGCCCCCAGGGAGGACGTAAAAAGCCAAGCGCCCGCACGTCCTGCGCCCACCTGCCGAGAGGACTTGAACGGGAGAAACTGGCGCCGCCCACCACGCGGCTGATCCTGCCAAGACAGGTTTCCGCCAGCTCCGCCACCGCAGCCTTTGCGCGCGCAGCCGCGACCATACCGTCTTTTCCGGATTCTATGGAGTTCAGCATGCCGTCATAGGCCTGACGGATCAGCCAGCCTTCATTTTCGGCGCGCACCCATTCCACCTGCTCAAATGGCCGCATTTCGCGTGATTTACCCGACAGCTTTTCGCGCGCGAACAGAAGCGCCTGCTCCACCACCGCCACGATCACAGCCGTGAACAGCGCCCCGCCCAAGGGTCCGGCGGCGGCGGCGGATTTCGCCAAGCTTCCGGACCAGGCGCTGCGGACGGCCGGAAATTCCGTGAATCTGAAGGCGTGGGACTGCGTCGCGCACATGCCGTGTCCGTCCCATTCCGCCGCAAGGCTGATTCCCTGGCCGCCATCCCAACTGGCGTCCCCGACGCGCATGAAAAACAGATCCGGCGTGGTTTCCCCCTCGGCTTTTGCCGTGGTGATCATATAGGTTGAAATCCCTGAGCCGCTGCCGAAATGTTTCTCTCCGCTCAGCAGATAGCGTCCCGGCTCCCCCATGGGTCTCGCGAGGGTTCGCGTCTTCATGATATCACCGCCGGAGCCCGGCTCGGACGTGACCGTGCCCCACCACAAGCCTTCCCTGACCGTTCCAAAAACCCAGTCGCATTGCTTGCGCCATGCTTCGGCCACAGGTTCTGGCGCGTCGCCCGCCGCAAGCCAGAAGACCAGCACGCAGGGGTGCATGGCTGCGACAAGCGCCACAGACGGATCCCCCATGGCGATGGTGCGGATCATTTCCGCAAAAGGGCGTGCCGACTGGCGCACGCCCCGCCATAATCCGCCATCCGCCTCGGCAAGGCCTGTGCCCAGGAAACCCGCTCTGGCCAGCAGATCGAAATCCGCCTTCTCCAGATGATTGCGCCGCAGCCTCTCTGTCCGCTGTGCGGCAAATCCCGCCGCCACTTCACGCAAATTCGCAAGCACCTGATCCGTATTCACCAAACCGTCCCCGCTCTCACACATCATAAACCGCAGCAGAGCCCATCATCCGGCATGGCTAGCATATTGTCAACCACCTGAGGCGGATGGATGAACCTTGCTCGCACCCCTTCTGATAGCGCATGCTATGGATCATTTAGCTGGCTTTTTCCGGCAGTCCGGTCTATTACTTTAGCGTTATGATAATTTTATAGATAGGCGGAAGAACAGGGGCAGTTGATGGACAGACGTTCAATCAGTACCGGCATATTGGGAGCAGGGTTAAGCGGGATCCTGATGGGAATCCGCCTCAAACAGGCCGGCCTTGAAAATTTCACGATCTACGAAAAGGCGGACGATGTCGGCGGCACCTGGAAACATAACACCTATCCGGGCCTGCATTGCGATGTTCCCTCCCATCTTTATTCCTATTCCTTCGAGCCTAATCCTGACTGGTCCCTCCCCTTTGCCGGTCAGCAGGAAATCCAGGCCTATCTGCGCCGCTGCGCGGAGAAATACGGGCTTTTGAAACACCTGCGGTTCGGCGCCAGTGTAGAAACCGCCCGTTATCAGGAAGAGAAGGGCGGCTGGGAGCTTACCCTGGACGGGGGTGAGTCCCGGCGCCATGACATTCTGGTTTCCGCTACAGGCGGGCTGACCGCGCCCAGCTTTCCCCGCATTGAGGGACTCGATCTTTTCAGGGGCCCCCTCTGGCATTCCGCAACCTGGCGGCATGGCTTCGACTTTACGGGCAAGCGCGTCGCTGTGATCGGCAGCGCCGCAAGCGCCGTGCAGGTCATCCCGCATGTGGCGCAAACGGCTGGCGCGCTTTATGTGTTCCAGCGCGACCCGAACTGGGTGCTGCCACGCAATAATATACCCTATACAGATGAAATGAAGGCGGCCTTCCGCGATCCGGAAACAGGCGCGCTCATGCGCCATCGCCGTCAACTCTACAGGAACACCCTGCGCTGGTACAAGGCGTTCCAGCGTGATCCGAAGTCCATCGCCATTCTCCGCCATGTGGCCCTCAAGAACATGAAGTCCGCCATCTCCGATCCTGCGCTGATCGCCAGCCTTACCCCGGCTTACGACCCGGGGTGCAAGCGGCTGCTGGTTTCGGATGACTATTATCCGGCCCTGGCCCTGCCAACTACGCAAGTGATCCCCCATGGCGTGGCGAAACTGACGGAAACGGGCGTCACCGCCACCGATGGGACCAGCATTCAGGCTGACGTGGTGATTTTCTGTACAGGCTACAAACTTGGCGGGCGGGAAGACGGCCGCCCGGCCGTGGAGGTTCTGGGGCGCGATGGCGCGCCGCTTTCACTGGCGCTGCGAAATCGCCCGGAGGCCTATCGCGGCGTGGCCGTGCCCGGTTTTCCAAACTATTTCACCATTGTCGGGCTTAACGGCTCCGTGGCCTATTCATCCCTGTTCTATTCCGCCGAACTGCATACGGATTACATCCTGAAATGGATAGAGGAGATCGGGCGGGAAAATGTGCTATCCGCCGAGATCCGCCCCGAACCCACGCGCCGGTATAACGAGGCGATACAGGGCGAATTGCAGAAAATGAGCTGGTCGGCGGGCTGCAAGAATTTCTATCTGGACCGGACGGGACGCAATGTTTCTTTCTATCCCGGAACACTTGGGCGCATGCGGCGGGAACTTCGGGATCTGAAGCCTGAAGATTTCATCATCAGGCGCGCCGCGCCATGAGACCAAGGCCAACAGTCAGCCGCCCCCCAATGAAACCGGCCAGAAGCGGCGACGCCATGAATACCACGCTTGATCCGCCCCGGCCTCGCCCCATAAAACCCTTATCTGAAATTTAGCCTGCAGGAGATCGCAACACATCCCGTCCAAGTCAGTAATGGGGTTTTGCCGTCTGTCATGGATTCCCGCAGGCCGGCAGTTTTTCGAAATCAAAAAAATCAGGACCCAGGAAACGCGCATTCGATACATGCAAGGCTTCTCCAGCAGCCGCATCGAACTGGTTGATAAAATCAAAAACCACCTTGCCTTCACGGCTCACCTCAAAGATGCGGCCCTGTCTAGAACTCGTCACGAGCACCGTTCCGGCGCTGGTCACCTCATGCATGCCATTATAGGCAGAGTAGAAATTGTGCTCCCGCCCCTTGACGAGAACATCCGTTTCATAGGTAGCGGGGTTGATCGAAACAATATTGGAATATTCTCCCAGGCCGCGCGTGTTATTGCTATAGACGCTGATGTAACCCCCCGGATTCCAGTCCCCGTCATGCTGGCGGTCCCACGGCCCGATGCGCCACCATTTGATTTTCAGCGATTCAGGATCGAGGATAAACAGCAAATTTATGGTGCGGTAACTGATCAGCAAATCACCCTGCTTAAACTGTGGAAAATCAGCAGCCAGTTTCGCCGGCAGCGGTTCGACATCATTGCCATGAACCCTGTTCAAGACATCCGGCTCCCGTTGAAGATCGAAAATATGAAGATCTGGATTCGCCTTGCGCACCTCCTTCATGTCTATCTTCTTGACCAGCTTTCCGTCAGCTATATTGAAAAGCGCAAACACGTGATCAAAATCTGTCTGCAATCCCTCAATAGACCAGAATTTTCCATCCTCCGTTGGCGTAACCGTATGATGAAAAAGTCCGTCAATCGACCACTGCTTACGCCCGCAGTAATCAACCTTGACGATCCCGCCGCCGGTTTCCTGCATAAGGAAGATTATCGAACCATCCTGCAAAACATCAACGCCATACATGTTCTTGCGAAAGGCGGGTTCTGTATTAAAAGGCAGATCGTCAGTTGAGAGGCGCCAGGCGTGGACGGGTTTGCCATCAGGATCAAGCAGAAGCGCCCCCCATAATGTTTCTTCAAAATCAAAAGCTCCGAACAGGATCCTGTATCCGTATGGAGCGTCATCGGAAAGCATGACCAAAGGCTGGGCCCGCCTTGCCTGC
>DMKG01000069.1:0-10800 GCA_003454415.1 Alphaproteobacteria bacterium | reverse complement strand
TCTTTCACTTCTGTCATTGCTGATCTGTTTGAAGGGGAATAAGACACGATGAAGCGGCGAGGCACGCCGCCATAATCGCTTAGCAATTTCTCGATAACATTTGTGTCCTCACCCCCATAGCCTCTGTAGAAGTTGACGATGTTTGCGCCCCACGAATAGGGGAACCACTGGTAGTGTCCAACCAGCATTCCAAAAAAGAATACGGCTGCGATCAGAACATACCAAACTGCCAGTTTCCTTAACAGATTCACTGCTTCCTCCCGGAGAAATCGATGATATTGATCTGCAGCCCAGCCGCTATCAGGCCTTTACTCACTATAAAAAGAGCGTGTCGCATCAGGGCCGCAAGGAAGAAACGCATGTGAAATTCAGAACGCATAGCCCCACCTCCCCAGCCTGTATCCTGTCCTGCTAGCGGATAATTCTCATCCGCCTAACTCAAATCCTTCACCGCGCGTCTACGTAAGTTAGCGTGCGTCTTCTCAGCCTGATCCAATATTGCAGAGGATACTGTTTCGTTTCCCGAGTAGGCTGGCTGCGCTCTGATTTGCGCAACAGCGCCCCTGAGGAAGCCGGCGTCAAGACAGAGCTTTTGCCCCAGCGCCGTAATTTTGCTCTGTGGTTCAGTGCAGAAAGCGTCATAGTCCCAGAATATGGCGTTTGGGGGCGCAGAGTTAAGCACGGCCTTGTAAATCCTGTCCCAATGCGCCACCCAAAAGCTAAGCTCCTGCATTTCCGTTTGTCCAACCCTGACGGCCTCCCCGCCTCCATCAAACATAAACGGCCTGTAGTCGAGGCCAAATTCGAAATGCCCGAGCCATCCCATATATTGTCTGACAAACGGATCGGCCGCCTGCGCCGCCGAGAAATTCTGGTGCTGCCGGAGCAGTGAAGACGCATGTTGCAGGGGCGTCCGAAAGGGGATGATGATATGCGCAGAGGGAAAGACCTGCGCCAGGCCTGTCAAGCGCAGAAGATTATTGTTGTTCTTTGAAAGGTAACGCACGGTCTCCGGACGATTTTCCGCTGCGATCACAATGGAGACGTAATCATAAAAACGCTCTGCGAGATCGTGATCGATGTCATGGGCGCGCAAAAAATCATTATGCAGATAAAGATCTCCCGCAAATGTAAGCCAGAATACCTCCTCAAACGCCTCAACGGTATCGAAATCCACCATCATGCCATCGGCATGCGCGCGCTCGCGGGCCTCGCCGGGCTTGCGCCAGCCTCTGCTGAGCCGTCGCCAAAGCTGCGGCGCCAGAATGAACGGCATATCCCGGTAGGTTTGACAGGCGAAATCTCCACACTGATAGAGGGTGCGTAACAGAATGCTGGTTCCCGCGCGCGCCAAGCCCGTCACGAACACGTGAGGCTGCCGGGCAATATTCTCATTGGAGCGACGCGCCAAACTGCATTCAATATCGAAGGATGCTGCGCGTACGGTTTGGAAATTCAGCGCCAGCCGGTGCAGGATGCGTTCAAGCGGGGAATAATCAGTCATGACGAAAGATATACGGACGCGCGCCGAGATAGACGGCCGCTATCACAAAGCTGAACAGCATCAAATCAAGACGCTGTAACACCTCCATGCCGGGAAATTCACCTGCAAACACCCAAACTCCAACGGCTAGTCCTGTCATGAACACCCCTAACAGACCCGTTAGCCACATCAGAAGCAGCAGTGAGGCCCGCAACATGCAGATTGCGTATGCCGGCAAGACGAGCTCTTTCCAGTGATCCGATATATGTTTGCTGTTAATCAGCCGAAATGACTTCCCGCTTTGCAGGGCGAGCGCGCGGAACAATCCTAGGAGAGGGGAAGCGAGCGCAATTTCCACAGCAGGCAGAGTCGCAAATGCGGCGATCAGGATGCTTTCCAGCAACCCCGCCATACCGTTACTGATCTTCCGGCTTTACCGCCTGTCGGCCCTGCTTTCTTTTATCGAGGCCAAGCAGCCGTTTTACAGGGTACCAGACGATTGCGAAAACCGCCAACAGCACGGACAGGACGACGCCGAGAATGGCGCCGATTGCGCCAAGGCCCAGACCCGGCCCGACATACGCCATTGCCGGCTGCTGGCCCGCCCCAAAGACTGCCGTCAAAATCAAAAGGAAAACAAGAGTATATCTCATACTGAAAGCATCCATAACAGATATGGTTTGTCAAGTGACAATAAGACGACGAAGCGGCAATTCACCCGCCCCTCTCCATAATCATCATACAAGAAAATCCGCGTCGACTGCTGCCCCCGCCTGATGCGTGAAACGGTTTACAGCTTCAGCGCTCTTAACCGGAGAGCGTTTGCTATCACCGATACGGAGGAAAAGCTCATTGCCGCCGCGGCAATCATAGGTGACAGCAGCAAGCCAAAAAACGGGTAAAGCGCGCCTGCCGCGATCGGCACGCCGAGAGAGTTGTAACCGAAAGCGAACCACAGATTCTGGCGGATATTCCGCATGGTTGCGCGAGAAAGCTCGCGCGCCTGTGCGACGCCCATGAGATCGCCGCGCACCAGCGTCACCCCTGCGCTTTCCATCGCAACATCCGCTCCCGTTCCCATCGCAATCCCGATATCGGCCTGGGCCAGCGCAGGCGCGTCATTCACGCCGTCACCGGCCATCGCCACACGGCGCCCTGCCCGCTGCAGTTCACGGATCACCTGATGCTTGTCTTCGGGCGACACATCGGCGCGAATGTCGTTAATGCCGATTCTTTCTGCTACAGCGCGCGCGGTGGTTTCGTTGTCGCCGGTCAGCATGACGATGTGCAGGCCATCCGCCTTCAATCGGCGAATTGCCTCCGGCGTCGTGGGTTTGATCGGATCCGCAACCCCGATAAGGCCCGCAGGCGCGCCCTCCACAGCCACGAACATCACTGTCTCACCCTTCTTGCGCAACGCCTCGGCGTCGCGGCTGTGGCTTTCGGCGAACGCATTCTCGCGCCGCATCAGCCTGGCGTTTCCGATCGCAACCCGTTTGCCTTCGACGACGCCGATAGCGCCTTCGCCGGTAACGGATTCAAAATCCTTGGCCAGGGGTATGTCGAGTTCGTATCTCTTGACGCCTTCCACAATTGCCTGCGCCAACGGATGTTCACTGGCGGCTTCCACTGCTGCGGCAAGGCGGAGAAGCCGGGCCTCATCCATTCCTTCATCCGGTTTCACCGTCACAAGCGCCGGTTTTCCCTCGGTCAGCGTTCCCGTCTTGTCGACGACCAGAGTATCGGCCCTCTTAAAGGTTTCCAGCGTCTCGGCGTTCCTGATCAGCACCCCATGCTGCGCGCCTTTTCCGGTTCCCACCATGATGGACATGGGCGTGGCGAGACCTAATGCGCAGGGACAGGCTATGATGAGGACAGCCACCGAGTTGACAATCGCATAAGCGAGCGCGGGCTCAGGTCCGAAGAATAACCATGCGATGAATGTCGCGACGGAGAAGACGATAACGGCAGGGACGAACCAGGCCGAAACCGTATCCACCAGTTTCTGGATGGGCGCGCGGCTTCTCTGCGCTTCACTCACCAAACGGACGATCTGCGCCAGCAGGGTCTGATCACCAACCCGGGTTACGCGCATGATAAACCCGCCCGTTCCGTTCACTGTGCCGCCTGTTATTGTGGAGCCCGCATTCTTTTCCACCGGAATGGGCTCGCCGCTGATCATGGATTCATCGACCGCACTCGCGCCTTCGATGACCTCGCCGTCTACGGGCGCCTTCTCTCCGGGGCGCACGCGAACGCGGTCGCCTACTTTCAGCTCTTCGATGGGGACGTCTTCTTCGTCGCCCCCGTCATGGATCCGCCGCGCTGTTGGCGGCGCCAGTTCGAGAAGCGCGCGTATGGCGCCCGAGGTCTGACTGCGCGCGCGCAATTCCAGCACCTGTCCGAGAAGGACCAATGACGTGATGACAGCCGCGGCCTCAAAATAAAGCGCCACCCCGCCGTCATGACTTCGCATGGCGGGTGGAAAGGCGTCCGGCGCGAGCAGCGCGACAACCGAATAGCCAAACGCTACACTGACCCCCAGAGCAATCAGTGTGAACATGTTGAGATGCAGGGTGCGGAGCGACCACGCTCCGCGCACAAGAAATGGCCATCCGCCCCACAGCACGACCGGCGCGGCGAGCGCGAATTGCAGCCAGCGGCTCCAGTTTCCCGGCGCGATATGCCCAAAGCCCGGAACCATCTCACCCATCGCAAGGACGAACAGCGGCGCAGAGAGCGCGGCGCTCACCCAGAAGCGCCGCGTCATATCAATGCGTTCAGACTCATCCTCACCAGCCGGCGGCGCGCCTTCGGGTTCAAGCGCCATGCCGCAAATCGGACAACCGGAATTCTTCACATCGCGCACCTGCGGGTGCATCGGGCAGGTCCAGACCGTTCCAGAATATCCTGCAGGTATCTTGTCGTAGCGGCCATCCTTCGGCGCCGGCGCAGCATCATGCGCACCGCATGCATGGCTTTCATGATGGTGACGGTTTACCATGCCTCCCTCACTCAACTCAGATCGGGTTGCGCAAGCCTGCGTCCCTGGGCATCTGGCGTTCATCGCCGCCCGCTCCCATTGATCAGATCACAGGCTTCAGCGCGGGGGCTCAATGCGGGTCCTCAATCACTCCCACTCGATTGTGCCGGGGGGTTTGGAGGTTACGTCATAGACCACGCGGTTGACGCCCCGCACTTCATTGATGATGCGGGTGGCGACGGCGCTCAGGAATTGATGCGAGAACGGAAAACTGTCCGCGGTCATGCCATCGGTCGAGGTGACTGCGCGCAGCGCGCAAACATGTTCGTATGTGCGCTCATCCCCCATCACGCCCACGGTTCTGACGGGCAGCAGCACGGCGAAGGCCTGCCAGATTTCATCATACAGGCCGGCCTTGCGGATTTCCTCGATATAGATCGCATCGGCGCGCCGCAGAATGGCGAGCTTTTCCCCTGTGATCTCACCGGGCACGCGTATTGCGAGACCTGGCCCGGGAAACGGATGGCGCCCCGTAAACGCCTCCGGCAGACCCAGCTCGCGGCCCAGCGCGCGCACTTCATCCTTGAAAAGCTCGCGCAACGGCTCCACCAGTTTCATGCGCATGCGTTCCGGCAGGCCGCCCACATTATGATGGGATTTGATGGTGACGCTGGGCCCGCCCGCGACCGAGACCGATTCGATCACATCGGGATAGAGCGTGCCCTGCGCCAGGAAATCCGCGCCGCCAAGTTTTCCCGCCTCCTCCTCGAACACATCGATAAAGGCGGCGCCGATGATCCTGCGTTTCTGTTCCGGATCGCTGACGCCCGCAAGGCGCGACAGAAACAGCTCCTCCGCCTCGCGGTGCACCAGATGAATATTGTAATGATCCCGGAACAGGCGCACCACCTGCTCCGCCTCGCCTTCGCGCATCAGGCCGGTATCGACGAAGACGCAGGTCAGTTGCGCGCCGATCGCCTCATGCAGCAGCACCGCCACCACGGAACTGTCGACGCCGCCCGAAAGGCCGCAGATCACCCGCCCCTTCCCCACCTGCGCGCGCACCTTCGCGATTTCGGTTTCGCGGAACGACGCCATGCTCCAGCCGCCGGTGCAACCGGCAATCTTGTGTGTGAAATTACGCAGCAGTTTCGCGCCGTCCGGCGTATGGGCGACTTCGGGATGAAACTGCACGCCGTAAAACCGCCGCGCTTCATCGGCGATGGCGGCGAAGGGCGCATTGGCGCTGACCCCAACCGCGCGGAAACCGGGGGGAAGCGAAATCACCCTGTCGCCATGGCTCATCCATACCTGACGCCGCGCGCCCTTCGCCCATACCCCTTCGAACAGCGCGCTGCCGCCGGTCACCTCCAGTTCCGCGCGGCCGAACTCCCGCTCGTTTCCCGCCTCCACCTGGCCGCCAAGCTGCGCGCACATGGCCTGCTGCCCGTAACAGATGCCCAGCACCGGCGCGCCGCAGGCGAACACCCGATCCGGGATTCTCGGCGTGCCGGCCTTGATGACGCTGGCCGGTCCCCCGGACAGGATAATCGCCTTCGGCGCAAAGTCATCGAGCGCCGCATCCACTCTGTTGTAAGGTATGATTTCGCAATAGACGCCGCTCTCACGCACCCGGCGCGCAATGAGTTGCGTCACCTGGGAGCCGAAATCTATGATCAGTACACGTTCTTCTTTTGGCTGCGTCATGCGCGGCGCTCCATCACACAAATAAAAAATCCGTCGGTCGCGGAACGCGCCGGAGTAAGAAATACATGCGGCGCATCCCCGGCGACGAAATCCGGCAGGGGCGTCCCCACCCCTTCGGCCCAGATGGCGGCGGCGGGAAGCGGCGCAAAGCGCGCGTCCTTTTCCAGAAACGCCGCTATGCGCTGCGCATTTTCGCAGGCCAGCAGTGAGCAGGTGATATAGATAAGCCTTCCGCCGGGCGCCGTCAGTTCCGCGCCCTTTTCCAGCAGCCCGTCCTGCGCCGCCATGTAATGCGCCAGAGCTTCCTGTGTCAGCCGCCATTTGGCATCCGGATTGCGCCGCCACGCCCCTGCGCCGCTGCAGGGCGCGTCCAGCACCACCAGGTCCGCGCGGCCCCGCAGCGCCGTCACGGCATTCGCGAAATCCTCCGTTATCTGAACATTATGCGCGCCCGCGCGCTTCAGGCGCTCCGGCATTTCCCGCAGGCGGCGGGGATTGGCGTCCAGCGCGTAAATCTGACCGCGATTCTCCATGATGGCGGCGAGCGCAAGGGTCTTGCCGCCCCCGCCCGCGCATACATCCACCACCTGCTGGCCGGGACGCGCACAGGCCAGCAGCGCCGCCAGTTGCGAGCCTTCATCCTGCACCTCCACCAGTCCCTTTACGAAAGCCGCCGCCGCTGTGATCCGGGCGCGCCCCAAAACGCGGATTCCATCCGGCGAAAGGGGCGTTCCTTGGGCGGCGATGTTTTCTTTCGCCAGCATCTCCAGCGCCCCCTCACGGCTACCCTTGAGGCGATTGACCCGCAGATCGAGCGGCGCGCGCTGGCCGAGCGCCTGCATCTCACGCAGCAGATGGGGCAGGCTTTCGCCAAGATATGGGGCAAGCCATTGCGGATAATTGCCGCGCACCCAGTCCGGCGCGGTGGCGGCGCATGGCGCCTCCCTGAACGCTTCACGTTCTTCCGCACTCAGACATGGGGGGGAATGGACGGCGCCATTGAACAGGTTTTCCACCTGCTCCAGTCCATGCGCCCCCTCCAGCCTCAGCGCCGCCAGCACGAGACCGCGCGCATCCTCTCTGGAAAAGGCGTAGGCGCATTCCGCGCGCCGCCGCAACACCGTATAGACCAGTTCGAAAATCGCCTGCCGGTCTTTCGCCCCCGCAAAACGGTGACTGCGCGCCCATTCGCTCAGAAACCGGTCAGCCGGTTTGGCGGAGGGCGTCAGGGCGTCCAGGATATCGATGGCGGATTGGACACGCGCCGCAGGGGTCATCGATTGCCGATGGGATAATTGGGCGGCTCACGGGTGATGGCGACCCCATGCACATGTCCCTCGGCCAATCCTGCGCCGCTGACGCGAATGAATGCGGACCGGGTCTGCAGATCGGCGATGGCCGGATTGCCGGTATAGCCCATGGCGGCGCGCAATCCGCCGACGAGCTGATGGATGATATTGGCGAGCGGCCCCTTATAAGGCACCTGCCCCTCTACGCCTTCCGGCACCAGTTTCAGCGTATCCTTGATGTCTTCCTGGAAATAGCGGTCGGCCGATCCCCGCGCCATGGCGCCCAGCGACCCCATGCCGCGATAGGCCTTGTAACTCCGCCCCTGATAGAGGAACACTTCCCCCGGGCTTTCATCCGTACCGGCGAACAGCGAGCCGATCATGGCGCAATCCGCCCCCGCCGCAATCGCCTTGGCCAGATCGCCCGACAACTTGATACCGCCATCGGCGATGACCGGAACGCCGTGCCGGCGCGCCTCGGCAACCACATCCATAATGGCGGTAAGCTGCGGCACGCCAACCCCCGCCACCATGCGGGTGGTGCAGATGGAGCCAGGGCCGATCCCGACTTTCACCGCATCCGCTCCGGCGTCGATCAGCGCCCGGGCCGCTTCGCCTGTGGCGATATTGCCCGCCACCACCTGGGTCCGGTTGCTCAGACGCTTGATGCGCCGCACCTGCTCCAGCACCCGTTCATTATGGCCATGGGCCGTGTCCACCACGATCAGGTCAGCCTCCGCGTCGATCAGCGCTTCCGCGCGGGCAAAGCCCTCATCCCCCGTGGTCGTTGCGGCCGCCACCCGCAGACGCCCCTTTTCATCCTTGCAGGCATTGGGATGCAGGCGCGCCTTTTCCATATCCTTGACGGTGATCAGGCCGATACAGCGGTAGTTGCCGTCAACCACCAGCAGTTTTTCCAGCCTGTGCTGATGCAAAAGTTTCTTGGCCTGTTCAATACCGACATCCTCCGTCACCGTCACCAGACCGGTGCGGGTCATCAATTCGCTGACCGGCTGGCTGAGATCCGAAGCAAAGCGCACATCCCGGTTGGTCAGAATGCCCAGCAGTTTTCCGGTTGCCGGTTCAACCACCGGAAAGCCGGAAAACTGGTGAATCTGCATCAGGCGCTGGGCGTCGCCAAGGGTCGCGGTTGGGGCAAGGGTCAGAGGATTGACCACCATGCCGGATTCGAATTTCTTGACCTGGCGGACATGTTCGGCCTGTTCCTGCACCGTCAGATTGCGGTGCAGCACGCCGAGCCCCCCTTCCTGCGCCATGGCGATCGCCAGGCGCGCCTCGGTCACCGTATCCATGGCCGCGGAGATCAGGGGAATATTCAGGGAGATTTCGCGCGTCAGCCGCGTTCTGATGTCGGCCTGGGCTGGAAGCACGTTCGAGGCGGCAGGCTTTAGGAGGACATCATCGAAGGTAAGGGCTTCCAGAATCTCCAAACTAGTCTCCACCGTTTAAGAGGGCGGAATATGGCGGGCGGAGCGCGCTGAGTCAACAGGCAAAGCCATATCAGAACCTCCAGACACTGGCGGTATTGTAGCCAGAGCAGGTCTGGGATAGGTTACAAATCCCACTTTCGATCAGCAGGGCATCAGCCAATCTCAGCAACGGAAATAAGCATGTTGAAATCTGGACGGGTTGTCTTTGGCCATATGGAAGAAGTCGTTTTCGGAGTGAACGCCGCCGAAGCGGTGAGCCAGCAGGCGCGAAGACTGGACGCAAGCCGCGTTTTCCTGATGGTCAGCGGCACCTTGAACCGCGAAACCGACGAGATCGATAAAGTCCGCCGGGCTCTGGGGAATAAATGCGTTGGCGCATTTGACAGAATGCCGGCGCACACGCCGCGCGCCGCCGTCATCGCTGCGGCCAATCAGGCGCGGGAGGCCAAGGCGGATCTGATCGTAACCTTTGGCGGCGGTTCGATCACCGATGGCGCCAAGGCGGTGCAGCTCTGCCTGGCCAATGATATCGGAACGGTTGAAGAACTGAACGCGTTCCGCGCCAGCAGGGACGCCAGCGGGACGTTGCGGCCGCCGGAATCGAACCCCATCAGGGTGCGTCAGGTTTCCGTGCCCACCACCCTGTCGGCTGGCGAATTCAGCGCATTTTCAGGCGTCCTGAATGAGCAGACCAAGTCCAAGCAGATGTTCTCCCACCCCATGCTGATTCCCAGCGCCGTGATCCTGGATCCGGCCGCCACCCTGCCCACGCCGGAATGGTTGCTGCTCTCGACCGGCATCCGGGCCGTGGATCATTGCGTGGAAGCCATCTGCTCCAGAGAGACCCACGCCTTCGCGAACGCGTCTTCGCTGCAGGGCCTTTCGTTACTCGCATCCGGATTGCCGCGGGTAAAGGCGGATCCGGCCGATCTGGACGCGCGCCTTGACTGCCTGATGGGGGCCTGGCTTTCCATGGGCGCGCTGGCGGGCGGCGTGCCGATGGGGGCGAGCCACGGCATCGGCTACGTGCTGGGGGCGCTGTTCGATGTCCCCCACGGGCATACCTCCTGCATCATGCTGCCCGCCGTGATGCGGTGGAACAAGCCCGCCAATGCGGCAAGCCAGGCCCTGGTGGCGGCGGCGATGGGCCATCCCGGTGCAGACGCGGGCGACGTGCTGGACAGGTTCATCGCGGATCTAGGCATGCCGCGCAGCCTGGGCGCGGTCAATATCGGTCCGGAGCAGTTTGGCCGCATCGCCCAGCAGGCCATGGGCACCCCCTGGGTGCCCCGCAATCCGCGGCCTATCCCCTCTCCGGCCGAGGTGGAAGAGATCCTCGCTTTGGCGGCATAGGCGGCTTTGGCGGGTCCGCCTCTCCTCATAGCACACGGTCTTCAGGGCCTATCGGCTCTATTCGTCGGCCTTACCCCTGAAACCCTGAGCCAGCACATAGATTTCCTTTGAATCGGCGCGGCTGGCTTTCGGTTTTACATGCTGCACGCGGGTGAATGTCCGCTTCATTCGCGCCAGCAGTTTTGCCTCGGTTCCGCCCTGCAACACCTTGGCGAGAAATCCTCCCCCAGGCGCCAGCACCACACAGGCGAAGTCGAAGGCCGCCTCGCACAGAGCCATGACCCGCGCATGATCGGTCATTTTATGGCCCGTGGCGGGTGAGGCCATATCCGACAGAACGAGATCGGCCGCGCCCCCCAACGCCGTACGGATCTGATCCGGCGCGTCGGGCTTCAGAAAATCAAGTTGCAGGAATTCCGCGCCCGCGACCGGCTCCATTTCGTTAATGTCAACCGCCAGCACATTGCCGGCGCCCGCCCGGGCGACGCTTACCTGCGTCCAGCCGCCGGGGGCCGCGCCCAGATCCAGCACGCG